>JAHENN010000157.1 GCA_018609665.1 Haloarculaceae archaeon
GGTGCCGTGCTGAGAGGGATGAGCATCGAGGACGAGCTCTCATTTTCGTCGGTCACGCTGCGGGGCAGCGACCTCACCGGCGCGGACCTCCGAAGAGCCGACCTCGAGCGGACGAACCTCGCCCTGTGGCCGGCAACGATGGAAGACACGACGCTGAGGGTGGCCAACTTCGCCGGGGCGGCGTTGAGTGAGGTGGAGCTTTCCGGTGCGGACCTGCGGAACGCCGACCTCGTGGAGGCGAACCTGCAGGAGACCGACCTCGCAGGCGCCGATCTGCGGGACGCTGACTTCGCGGGTGCCGATCTGCGGGACGCCGACCTTGCGGGTGCCGACCTTGCGGGTGCCGACCTGCGGGACGCCAATCTCACGGGCGCCAAACTGCGTAACGCGGACCTCCCCGAAACGAAGCTCGGCGGGGCCGACCTCGCCGACGCCGACGTATCGCAGGCGATCTTCCGGGAAGCGGACGCCGACGAACAGGTGTTCTTCGACGGCGTGTCGGGAACCAACGTCGACTTCCGGGACGTGCGCCTGTTCGCCCCGGTTCTCACCGGCGCCGAACTGGGCGGCGCGGACCTCACCGACGCGGTCCTCTTCGCGGCGACCCTCTCCGGCGCGTCGCTCAACTCCGCCGAGTTGGTCCGGGCGAGTTTGGTTGAGGCGACCCTCGAGGACGCGGATCTGTCGAGCGCCAACCTGACCGAGGCAGGATTGCGCGAAGCCGACCTCTCGAGCGCGACGCTCACCGATGCGGTTCTCGTCGATGCGGGGTTGACCGAGGCGACGCTGACCGGTGCCGATCTCACGGATGCCGACCTGACGGGAGCGGACCTCCCCGGTCGGGAGCGCCCGTGCGTTCGGACCGCGGATTTCACCCGCGCGAACCTCGCAGGACAGGACCTCCGCGGGTACAGACTGTCCGGCGCGACGCTGACCAAGGCCGATCTCACGGGTGCCGACCTGAGTGACGCCGACCTGTACGAGGCCGACCTGGAACGGGCGCTGCTCAGCCGGGTCGATCTGTTCAACACCCGGCTCGAGAAGGCGCTGCTCGATGGCGCCGCCGTCGGCGACGCACATATCAACAAGGATACGTTCGAACTGATGGCCTCGGGCGAGGCCACCGACGGCAGCTCGGGCCTGACCGCGTTCTGCGGAGCCCTTCTGCGGGGCCCAACCGGTCCGGACCGGTACCGCTGCGTCTACGACCCGAAAGGGCCCGGGGGCGACCCCGTCGAGCCGGACGACGCCGACGACCCACCGGAGGTCCGTGCGGCCGGCGTCTATCGGGCCTTCGAACGACTGGCTACCGACAGTGCCCTCCCGAAGTGGCAGCGACGGTTCTTCATTCTCAGACAGGATATGCAGACGCGCAGGGACCGCGAGGAGGGGAGGCGTCTCAGCTACGGCTTCTCGGTGCTCCTCAGGACGGTCTTCGGCTACGGCGAGGATTTCGACCGTGTCATCGGCTGGTCGGCAGGCATCATCTGGTTCTTCGCCCTCGTGTACCTGGCCGGCGGATGGATCAGCCCCGTCCGGCCCGACGGCGACCTCGGCCCGGCCGTATCGTGGACGCGGCTCCCGGAGGAGCCGGGGGTCATCTGGGAGAGCGTCTACTACAGCACGTTGACCTTCACCGCGCTGGGCTTCGGGGATTTCCGACCGACCAGCACGCTCGGACAGTTGTTCACCATCGCCGAAACGGCCGTCGGGGCCGTTCTCCTGGCCCTGCTGGTGTTCGTCCTCGGTCGTCGCGCCGCGCGGTAGATCTGTGGGTCTCGACGGGTGATCGAGAGCCCGCGACGGGGGGCGTCACACGCTACGACCGTCCGACTGCGGAGGGACCCGACGAATGCCTCGACGTATCGAGGTTGCACTCGTGGGGCTGAAACCGGTCCGCTCGGCGTAATCATGTGGGCCGGGGGCCGTCGATGTCGGCTGGCGCCGAAACCGTTACGCGTCCGGGACCCTGCCGAGCAGCATCGCTCGGGCCGTTGGAGTGTATGTGACCCAAACCGAGGCACGGATTCGAAAGGATGCGAGGTGCTTGCCTCGCTACGTACGACCGGCAGACTTCGAATCGGCGATGGCTCTCGTCGCTCCCGTTCGCTCGCGGACAAGAGCCTCACGGGTCGCTTCGCTCCCCGCTCGGTATCTCCGCGGCCACCTCTCGGTCGGCCACGCCTAAGCCAAGGGCCGGATTTGAACCGGCGTATAGCGGCTCTGCAGGCCGCCGCGTAAGGCCAGACTCTGCCACCTTGGCGCAACTCGAGGTAGCGCGGTCGAGGGGTTAAGCGTAGCGGTCCGCCCGCAGCCGTAAAAAACGGAGCGGATCGAGTAGTTCCGAGGAGACGAGCGTCCGTGAGGCACGCTCCGCGCGCCGAGCAGGTCGCCAGCGCCGACACCGGACAACGGGACTGGCGGAAGCGACGAGGTCACGACGCCCGCCCCCGGGAGCACGGAGTTCTTTGATACGGACCCGCTCGCCATCGTCGCGGTGGTCGCCATCGGACTATCCGGGCTCGGTGCCCGCCGGCTGTAACCGACCTGTCCGGCCGGGGGGAAGCGGCCGACTACTCCGGGCGGAGTCGCGTCGCGCCGAGCAACCGGGCGCGTCGGACGACGGCAGTGTTCGGAGGACAACCCATGACGACGAAGCGGCGAGAGTCGGTGTCGTCGCCGGGTCGTAGGCCGAGCGATGAATCCGCTCGACAGCGATACGGGCGGTACGCCGGGTCAATTCGGTGAAGTACGGGCGTAACGAGCGCAAATGTCGGCTTCTACTACTGCCCCGCCGACAGTACCGTGGCGTATAATAGTTTTCGAACAGCACGGCGAACACGACTCGACAGCAGGACGCGTGACCCGGCGACGGGTACTCCGTTCGCTGTGTGCTGCGGCGTGACCCGGGGCTTTCCTCCCGGAGCGCTCCGGCGTCGACGAGAGCGGTCACGGCGACCGTCCCAACGAAGAGAATCGAACCACAGCGGCTCGAGCCGAATCCGCCGACTGTCCGGTGTATCGAGCCGACGTATCCAATGGCGGCCAGGCGGGGGCGGGTGGTCCAACCGGGAGCATCTCGCTGCAGTAGGCGCTCGAGACCGCGACAGCGATACAGTCCTCGCCGGCAGTGGTGGGCGGGACCGTCTACGCCGGCAGCGACGACCACAATCTCTACCGGGCTGTCCGACGGCGAGGTTTCGACTGCGGGCGGTCCCGTTCCGTGACACGAGGGCCCGCGCCGTCGGACACCCTGGGAGCACCCGACGACAGGTCGACCGCCGGCGACGGCAGGCTGTGGCGGCTGTCGTCGAGAGGTCCTGGGGTCGGGATTCGTTCCGTAGGCCTTTCACTGCCGGCGCGGTAGCCGTCGATAATGACCGACAGCGCCGAACGACAGACCCTCTCCTGGGCGGAGAAAGGACGCGCCCTCCGACGGGTCGCCGGCTACCGCCCGCTCTTCACCGCCGGGCTCGTTCTGCTTGGCGGGTTCGTCGCTGCCCTCGAGGGCATCGGCCTCGGCTTCATCCACCCGATTATCGAGGTCGCACAAGCCGAGGGCACCGTCGATGGGGGCGGACCGGTACTGGAGGCGTTTCTGGCCGTCTACGAGCTCCTCGGTGTCCCGTTCGAGCTCGGCTTCCTCCTGGTCGGCGTCACTGCCGTGATGACGGTCCGGTACACGCTGTCGTTTCTCGTCGCGTGGCTGAAGGCGTTTCTCGCCACGCAGTACGAGACAGAACTCCGGACCCGTGCGTTCGACAGCGCGCTCGACGCCCACATCGGCTACTTCGACGCCAAAGGTTCCGACGACGTGCTCAACGCCATCATCACCGAGACGCGGTTCTCCGGCCAGGTGATCGCCAAAGGCGTCGCGGCTATGGAACGGCTGTTTCTCGTCGGCATGTACCTCGCCATCATGCTGTACATTACGCCGCTGATGACCGGCCTTGCGGTTGGGATTCTCGGCACGATTACCGTCGTTCTTCGGGCCGGAATCGAGCCGGCCGTCACCGTTGGAACGCGTGTTGCAGAGGCCAACGAACGGGTCCAGCGGTCCGTCCAGGCCGGCATGCAGGGCATCCGCGACGTGAAGCTCTTTCGGATGACCGACGAGCTGTTCGGCAACTTCCGGCGTGCCATCGACCAGTACGCCGCCTCGGAAGTGGCTATCTCGCGCAACGAGGCAGCGATCACCAACTTCTACCAGCTGGCCGCCGCGGTCACGATATTCGTGTTGATCTACGTCGGATTCGTCTTCTCGGGGCTCGAACTCGGAGAGCTCGGCATCTTCCTCATCGCGATGTTCCAGCTGGCGCCGCGGGTGAGCACGCTCAACAGCCAGCTGTACAGCCTCGAAGGCGCGCTGTCGCATCTCCGCCGAACCCACGAGTTCCTCGACGAACTCGACGACCGACAGGAGACCGGCGGCGATCGCCCCGTGTCGTCAATCGAGGAGATCACCTTCGACGACGTCACGTTCAGCTACACCGACGACGAGCGCGTGCTCGATGGCGTCTCTTTCGGGGTCGCCCGTGGCGAGTTCGTCGCGTTCGTCGGCCAGTCGGGCGCCGGCAAGTCGACCATCGTCTCGCTGCTCGCCCGGTTGTACGACCCCGACGGCGGCGAAATCCGGGCCGACGGCACTCGAATCTCCGATTTCGACCTCGAGGAGTGGCGCGAACGGATCGCCGTCGTCCGCCAGCGGCCGTTCATCTTCGACGACACGCTCGAGCGCAACGTCACGGTCGGCAACCGCGATGCGACCCGCCGCGAGGTCGAACGCGTCTGTGAAATCGCCATGGTCGAGGAGTTCCTCGACGAGCTTCCGAACGGCTACGACTCCCGGCTCGGCGACGACGGCGTGCGGCTGTCGGGCGGCCAGCGCCAACGCATCGCCGTCGCCCGGGCGCTGCTGACCGACGCCGACTTCCTCGTTCTCGACGAGGCGACGAGCGACCTCGACACCGGGCTGGAACGCGACCTGCAGGCGTCGATCGAGTCGATGGACCGGGCGGTCGGTATCGTCGCCATCGCCCACCGGCTGTCGACGGTCCGGAACGCCGACCGGATCTACGCGCTCGAGAAGGGAGCGGTCGTCGAGACGGGAACGCACGAGGAACTGCTGGAGGAGTCCGGGGCGTACGCCGAACTGTACGAGATGCAGTCCGGGACGTGACCGACCCGGCGCGGAACCGACGCTGCTGTTCCGGGGTCCCCCAAGCGTCTCCTCGACGGGAGCGAGGACGTCTCTGTGCGGCGTGGGGGAAGGAACGAGTTGTATCAAGCGTCCGTCGCGGGCACGGCAACGCACCGAGACCGGACGCCTGCTGGAAATGCGGTAGGCATAAAATCCAAGAGCCGGATTGAACCGCGGGAGAGCCGCTCTGCAGGCCGCCGCGCAAGACCAGAATCTGCCATCTTGACCCGACTGGACGGAGCGGAGTGGATTGTCCGAGCGTAGCGGTACGAATGGAGCCGCAGCATCGGGGTGCGTTCGAAAAGGCGGGGCGTTGCTAGTAGCTCCGTGGCAGGCCCAGCGTGTGCTCGGCGACGTGGTTGCGCATCATCTCCGTCGAGCCGGGCGCGACCTTGCCGAGCCGCGAGCCCTTCCACATCTCGATGACGGTGTACTCCCGGGAGAAGCCGTTGCCGCCGTGGGTCTGCAGCGCGACGTCGGTGGCCTCGTGGCCCACCTCGGTGGCCCGCAGCTTCGCCATGTTCGACACCTCCGCGGTCTTCTTCGGGTCCGGCTCGTTGTCGACCATCCAGGCGGCCTTCCGGGTGAGCAGCCCCGCCGACTGCAGCTTCGCCCACGAGTCGGCGATGGGGTGCTGGACGCCCTGGTGGGCGCCGATGGGCTGGTCGAACACCTCCCGCTCGTTGGCGTAGTCGACCGCCCGGTCGATGGCGCACTTGCCGACGCCGATGGCGCCCGACGCCCCCAGCAGCCGCTCGGGGTTGACCGTGTCGAACAGCTGGTACATCCCCATCCCCTCGGTGCCGATGATGTCGTCCTCGTGGGCGCGGTAGCCGTCGATGGACAGCTCGAACTGCTTTTCCGGCGTCGGGATGCCGACGTCCAGCTCGCGGCGCTCGACGGCCGAGTCGTGGGGGTCGACGAGGAACAGTGTGACTCCCTGCATCTTCGCGGACTCCTCTTTCGGCGACGTGCGGGCGACCAGCAGCATCTGGTCGGCGACGTCGACGCCGGAGATCCACTGCTTCGTCCCGTCGATGACGTACTCGTCGCCGTCCTCCTCGGCGAAGGTGTCCATGTTCGGGGCGTTGTGGCCTGCGTCCGGTTCGGTCAGCGCCATCGCGAAGTTGACGTCGCCGTCGCAGATGCCCGGCAGCCACTCCTCTTTCTGCTCTTCGCTGCCGTTCTCGACCAGGGTGATGCCGCCGAAGCAGACGTTGACCACGAACAGCATCTCCGCGCCGAGACAGCCGTTGGCGCACAGCTCCTCGACGATGGCCGACAGCTCCCAGAAGCCCATCCCCTCGCCGCCGTACTCCCGCGGCACCGCGGCGCCGAGGAAGCCGGCGTCGGCGCAGTCGTTCCAGAACTCCGTCGGCTCCTTGCCGTCGGAAACCTCTAGGAAGTAGTCGTCGTCGTAGTCGGAGGCGACCTCCCGGGCCGTCTCCCGGATCATCTCCAGCTCCTGGCTCTCCTCGAAGCCGATGTCCGGGGACTGTGAAACTGTCATGCATGCGCCAACGTGGCCCAGGAACTTAAACTGTGGAACTTACCACGCCTGGGGAGTTTACACCGATGGCAAGCGAACGAACGCAGAAAACCCCCACCCAGCTTCCGCTGAGTGGGGGTGAAATGAGTGGGAGGCGGCGAACCGGATTTCCCAGAGGCTCGCGCACTCCAGTACTCGCCGGAACGCTGGCGGGCTTATCTTCCGTGTTCGGGATGGGTACGGGAGTGTCCCCGCCGCTGTGGCCGCCTTAACGCCGACTCGCGGAGTCGAACCGCGACGTGGTCCAACGTCGGTGGTGCCGTATGTACGTGCGATCCAGTTTACGCCCGGACCCGCTTCATCGGGCGGAGCGACAATGATTGGTGGCTTCGGCCGGTTAGTGCTCGCGGGCTGAACGCCTCGTCGCCTCGGCGCGTACACCCCGAGTCTATCGAACTCGTCTTCTACGAGAGACCTCGGCGACGCTTCTTTTCCAGGTGGGTTTCCGGCTTAGATGCATTCAGCCGTTACCCCGTGGTGCGTAGCTGCCCGGCAGCGCCCTTCCGGACGACCGGTACACCAGTGGCACCCAACCGTAGTTCCTCTCGTACTATAC
>JAHENN010000158.1 GCA_018609665.1 Haloarculaceae archaeon
CGAGACGCGAGACGGCGAGGCCTTCGTCACCGAGGAGCACGTCCGCGAGTACGCCGAGGCCCAGCGGCAGGCGCAGGCGGCCGACGCCGAGGCCGTCGCCGCCGGGAGTGCCGACGCGTTGGCGTCCGGCGCCGGGAGCGAGGCCCGGACCGAAGCCGGCGACGCCGGCGTCACCGCCGCCGGCGATGACGAGCGCGTCCCCTACCGCGGGGTCCGCCAGACCATCGGCGAGCAGATGGAGCGCTCGAAGTTCACCGCGCCGCACGTCACCCACCACGACCAGGTCGACGTCACGCGGCTGGTGGAGGCCCGCGGCCGGCTGAAGGACCGCGCCGAGGACCGCGGCACGAAGCTCACCTACATGCCGTTCGTCTTCAAGGCGATCGTCGCCGGCCTGCAGGAACACCCCGTCCTCAACTCCCAGCTCGACGAGGAGGCCGGCGAGATCGTCCTCAGGGGCGACTACAACATCGGCGTCGCGACGGCGACCGACGACGGGCTGATGGTGCCGGTCGTCGAGGACGTCGACCGCAAGGGGATGCTCGAGCTCGCCGACGAGATGCGCGAGCTCATCGACGCCGCCCGCGACCGCTCCATCGCCCGCGAGCAGATGCAGGGCGGCACCTTCACCGTCACCAACTTCGGCGCCATCGGCGGCGAGTACGCCACGCCCATCATCAACTACCCCGAGACGGCCATCCTCGGGCTGGGCGCGATCGAGGACCGTCCCTGGGTCGTCGACGGGGAGGTGGAAGCGCGGAAGGTGATGACGCTGTCGCTGTCCATCGACCACCGCGTCATCGACGGCGCCGACGCCGCACAGTTCGTCAACACGGTCAAGGAGTACCTCGAGGAGCCGGAGCTGCTGCTGCTGGAGTAGCCGTCGACCCGTCCGGGAGACGAACTCGCCCGGCGGAACCCGACGGTTCCGCGCCGCTGCCCGGCCCCGAGCGGGAGAAGATACTTATCACGCCTCCGCCAACCGAAGCGCGCAACCATGTTCCCCGCCCTCCCGCTACAGAACGGTGCTGCCGGCCTGCTCCTGGTGTGGCTGCTGTTCCTGCTGCTGTTCGTCGCGCTCGCCTACTGGGTGTACAAGGACGCCCAGCGGAACAGCCAGCACCCGGCGTTCCTGTGGGCCGTCGTCGTCTTCCTCGCCCCGCTTCTGGGCCTCGTGCTGTACGTGCTGCTCGGCCGGAACGGTGGCGGCCGCGGCGGCCACCCGAGCGGCGGGGTGTGAGCGCCCGGCGGCGCCCCGACCCCCGCGACGACGGCTCCGTTCCCGTCGCTCTCGCGCCCGTACACGCACGACATGTGCAACTTTTTAACCTGGCAGACAGAACCCGTATTCATGTTCAACGCTATCGTGAGCGCGGACACGCTCGGGGCGGCGCTCGACTCCGTGAGCGTGCTGGTCGACGAGTGCAAGATCCGCCTCGAGGAGGAGGGCCTCACGATCCGCGCGGTCGACCCGGCCAACGTCGGGATGGTCGACCTGGAGCTGTCGGCGGCGGCCTTCGAGTCCTACGAGACCGACGGCGGCGTCATCGGCGTCAACCTCGACCGCCTGGAGGACATCGTCGGGATGGCCGACTCCGACCAGCTGGTCCACCTCGAGCTCGACGAGGAGACCCGCAAGCTCCACATCTCCCTGGACGGCCTGGAGTACACCCTGGCGCTCATCGACCCCGACTCCATCCGCCAGGAGCCCGACCTGCCGGAGCTGGACCTCTCGGCGGAGATCGTCATCGAGGGCCGCGACATCGACCGCGCCGTGACGGCCGCCGACATGGTGAGCGACCACATCGCGCTGGGCGTCGATCCGGACGACGAGGAGTTCTACGTCGACGCCGAGGGCGACACCGACGACGTCCACCTCGAGCTCGGCCGCGAGGACCTCATCTCGCTGTCGGCCGGCCAGGCCCGCTCGCTGTTCTCGCTGGACTACCTCAACGACATGAACAAGGCCATCCCCTCCGACGCCGAGGTGACGACCGAACTCGGCGAGGAGTTCCCCGTCAAGATGCACTTCGGCTTCGCCGAGGGGGACGGACACGTCACGTACATGCTGGCTCCCCGGATCCAGAGCGACTGACGCCGCCCGACCGCCGGCAACCCGGGCCGGTACCCGGCGTTTTCTCCGCGCTCCACCCGTCGACCACGCATGGACGAGCCGACGCTCCGGCGGCTGCTGGCGGTCGCCGGCGTCCTCGCGGCCGTCGCCCACGCCGTCGTGCCGCGGGCCCTGCTGTCGGCCGCGCGGTGGGGGTACGCGACGGTGCTGCGGGTCGACTTCGAGCCGACGGCGGCGTCGACCCGCCGGGTGCGGCTGCTGGCGATTCCGAACCTGCTCGCGGCGGTCTACCTGTGGCTGTCGGCCGACGACTCCACGTAATCGACGGCCTCCCGGGGGGTGTCGACGGCCTCGAACCCCTCGAGGGCGACGTCGTGGGTGTCGATGCCGGCGACGGGGCGGCCGCAGTCGAGGGCGTGACCCAGCTCCGACAGCGTCCCCGTCGCGCCGTCGACGGCGACGACGCCGTCGCCGTTGAGGACGACCATCAGGTTGCGGGCGTTGCCCATCCCGGTGACGACGGGCGTGGTCACCCAGTCGTTGGCGACGCCCCGGCGCTCGCCGGGCAGGATGCCGACGGTCTCGGCGTCCCGTTCGCGCGCGCCGCGACAGGCGGCCTCCATGACGCCGCCGCGGCCGCCGCAGACGACGGTGTGACCGGCCTCGCCGAGCAGCCGGCCGACCTCGCGGGCCGTCTGGTAGGTTTCCTCCTCGACGCTGGAGCCGCCGATGACGGAGACGTGCATCGACGGACACCAGGGTCCCCAGTCACAAAGATGCGCGGACGGTCGCCCGGGAGGACGGGACCGACGGGCGGCGCCGATTGAGGGGTCAGTCCAGGGCGTCTTCGACCTGTGACTCGACCTCCTCGAGCCACTCCGAGTCCGACAGCTCCGCCATCCGCTCGCGGAGGTGCTCCTCGCAGAGGCCGACCTTGACGTGGTCCTTCTCGACGGCGACGGCGGCCTCGTCGTCACAGTAGTGACACTGCATGTGCCCGACGTAGGCGGCGCGGGGGCTTGAACCCAGCGCTACCGGCCGCCTCACAGGGCGGCGCGGAACCGGCGGTAGTCGTCGCGGTCGAGGCCGGCGACGCCCAGCGTCTCGTCGTGGGCGTCGCTGCCGCCGGTGACGAGCAGGTCGTGCCGCTCGACGGCCCGCTCGACCGCCTCGGCGTCGACCTCGCGGCCGTACTCGTAGAACCGCTCGACAGCGTCGAGGTCGGCGCACAGCTCCAGCGCCGCCTCGGTGTCGTCGTACCGGTAGGGGTGGGCCAGCGAGACGACCCCGCAGGCCTCCCGCAGGACGTCGACGCCGGCCTCGAAGTCGGGGACGTCGCGGGCGACGTAGCAGGGACAGTCCGAGCCGATGAGCTCCGCGAAGGCCTCCCGGTAGCCGTAGTCGGTGGCCTCCGCGACGGCGCGGGCGATGTGGGGCCGGCCGATGCCCGGCTGCGGCTCGACGGGCAGCTCGACGTCGAGTCGCTCCTCCACGCGCCGGACGATGCGGCGGCCCCGCTCGATGCGGTCCTGCTGGAGGTGGTCGACGAGCGCCTCCAACTCGTCGGTGCGGCGGGCGCCGTAGCCCAGCAGGTCGACCCGCTCGTCGCCGGCGTCGACCCGGAGTTCGATCCCGTGGACGACCGTCAGCCCGTCGACGGTCGCCACCGGCGTCGCCAGGTTCGGGTGGAGCCGGTCGTGGTCCGTGACGGCGACGACGTCGACGTCGGCCGCCTCGGCGGCGTTGGCCAGCGTCTCGAGGGTCAGCGTCCCGTCGGAGTTCGTCGTGTGCGCGTGGAGGTCGGCAACGACCATACCCTCCATCGGCGCCCGAGGCGGAAAGCCTCGGTGCTCGAATCGTGCCGGCCGCCGGCCCGCCCTGGCAACTGCCGGCCGGCCAGGGGCGGCTACTCGTCGGCCTCCCTGAACCCCTCCCGTTCGGCGTCGACCTCGACGGGGAGACAGGCCGTGCAGAACTCGACGCCGAGGTCGGTCAGCCGGAGGCGGCCGTAGACGGTCGTCGGCCGCCTGGCGGCCTCGCGGGCGGCCTCGATGTGGGGCTGGGCCTCCAGTACCTGGTACCGCTTGAGGTTCTCGACGGGGTCCTCAAGGAAGGTGACGAGCCCGAGCCGCCGGAGGTTCTGGAGGTAGGCGGGCGTCCGATTGGGCTGCCGGCAGCCGGCGTCGGCGCCGGCCATCGTCATGTGCTCGGCGACGAGCCGGGAGCCGAACGGGACGTACCCCCGGTCCCGGACGTCCATGTACGCCTGCGGGCCGTCGGTCGCCAGCAGCCGGAGGATGCGGGCCTCGTCGGCGGCCAGCGACTCGAGCATCGACGGGAAGGCGGGATGCAGCGACTCCTCGCGGTCCACCTCGGCCGACCGCGACAGCAGCCGCCGGCCGCGCTCCCGCAGCCGGTCGGCGGTCACCGGCCGCCGGTCGGGGCGGTCGTCCTCGCGGGCCTCCAGCCAGTCGGTCCGCGTCTCGCCGATGTCGATGCCCGCCCGCCGGAGCTCGTCGAGAGTCACCGCCCGCGCCTCCGCCAGCAGCGCCGCCGCCGACTCCGCGGTCGCGGCGGCGTACGCCAG
>JAHENN010000159.1 GCA_018609665.1 Haloarculaceae archaeon
CCGGACGGTACGAGAACGACACGCACGACGACGAGGGGTTCACGCTCGTCGTCTGGCCGACCGACGCGCCCGGCCCGGACGGGGAGTCGGCCTTCGAGGGGCAGCAGGTGCCACAGTTGCCGGTAGACGGGTCGACGGCGTGGTACCACGAGGCAAGCGCCGGGACCGAGGTCTATCTGGTGCCGTCGGCCGAGAGCGTGACCGCGCCCGCACGGGTCGAGTTCACGCTCCACAACCACGCGCGAAAGCGAGTCGGTATCACCGATGGGCCGCTGTTCAAGCTCGTCGAAGGGTCGTGGTACCGCGTCAAATCGGGGCTGCCGCTAGCGCCCCTCAGAGTCGAGCCGGGCGAGACAGCGACGACGACGCTCGAACTCTTCGACGGCCCGCCGACCACCGACGACTACTGGGACGTCGGCCACCTCGGCGGCGGCCGGTACGCATACACGGTCACCCGGAGCAGCCAGGCGCGACGGGACGCTGCGGTGTTCGACCTCGAGGCGCCGGCGGTGTCGCCGACACTCGATGCGGCCGTCGACGTCGACCGGGACGGTGAGGAGGTGGTGGTCACGACCCCCGGGTGGAACGACTCCGACGGACACTCGCTGCGGTCGGAGCTGACCGTCGAGCGGACCGACCGTGGCGCTGACCGCCGGATTATCGCCGAACAGCTGTTCCGGCGGCGCTTCCGCGCGTACCGCAACAGCCTGCTGGCCTTCGAACCCGGCGTCGAGCGCGTCCTGTTCCGGACGGACCGGGACACCGTCGACGAGGCTCCCGGCCTCGACGACCTCGAACTGACCGTCGCCCACGACGGTGAGCGGTTCCACGTCGAGGGCGAGCCCCCGTCGCGAGAGTGACGGCGCGGCCGGCTACTCGTTGCGAGGGCTGGAGGGGTGGTAGTCGGTGTCGTACTCGCCGGGGCGGTCGTCGAGCCGGTCGGGGTTGATTCGGCCGTCCAGCAGCATGAAATCGAGGATGGTGACCCGCAGCATCGCCTCGACGACGGGGACGGCCCGCGGCGGCAGCGACGGGTCGTGGCGGCCGACGACGTGGACGTCCTTCTCCTCGCCGGTCTCCCAGTCGGCGGTCCGCTGTTCCTTCGGAATCGAGGTCGGCGCGTGCCAGGTCGCCTCCCCGTAGATGGGCTCGCCGGTCGTGATGCCGCCCTGGAGGCCGCCGTGGTCGTCGCCCACGGGAACGGGGTCGCCCTCCCTGGCGACGGTGTCCGGCCGGGTGTCGCCGTCCTCGAAGGTCCAGTCCTCGTTGCGCTCGGCGCCGGGCACCGACGCCGCCGCCCGGCCGAGGCCGAACTCGACGGCCGTCGTCGCCGGGATCGCGAACATCGCCTGTCCCAGACGCGCGGGGAAACTGTCGAACCGCGGGGCGCCCAGCCCCCGCGGCACGCCCCGGGCCTCGAAGTAGATGGTGCCGCCGACGGAGTCGCCCCGCTCCTGGAACTCCTCGAGCAGCTCGCGCATCTCCGCGGCCGTCTCGGGGTCGGCACACCGCACCTCCGTCTCCTCGGTGTGTTCCAGCATCTCCTCGAACGTCACGTCGGGTGCCTCGAGGTCGTGCAACTGGTTGACGTGGGCCTTCACCCGGACGTCGTACTCCGACTGTTCGAGCACCTGCTTGGCGACGGCGCCGGCGGCGACCCAGTTGACCGTCTCCCGGGCCGACGACCGGCCGCCGCCGCCCCAGTTACGCGTGCCGAACTTCGCCGAGTAGGTGTAGTCGCCGTGCGACGGCCGCGGCGCCGTCACGAACGGCTCGTACTTTCCCGAGCGGGCGTCCTTGTTCCGGATGACCATCCCGATGGGCGTGCCCGTGGTGTAGCCGTCGAGCGTCCCGGAGTTGATCGACACCTCGTCGGGCTCGCCCCGGGAGGTGGTGATCTGCGACTGGCCGGGCTTGCGGCGGTCCAGCTCCGCCTGGACGGCCGCCTCGTCGAGTTCGACCCCCGCCGGACAGCCGGAGACGGTGACGCCCATCGCATCGCCGTGGCTCTCCCCGAACGTCGACAGCTGGAAGAGCCGACCGAACCGGTTTCCGTTCATTACCTGCCCGTCGGAGCGCCGAAGGTTTAGCCTTGTTATTACCGTCCGGTGTTGCCACGAGCCCCGGCGACGCCCTTATGAATCGGCGTCGACTACGCATTGAGGGTTCGAACATGTCATACGAGACGGGACTGTCCTACGACGACGTGCTGCTGGTGCCGCAGCGGTCGCCGGTCGACAGCCGGGAGTCGGTCGACCTCTCGACGGGGCTGGCCGACGGCCTCGAGCTGTCGGTGCCGGTCCTCAGCGCCGCGATGGACACCGTCACCGAGGCGGAGACGGCGGCGGCCGTCGCCGAGGCCGGCGGGATGGGCGTCGTCCACCGGTTCCTCGCGCCCGACCGGCAGGCCGCGATGGTCCGGACGGTCGCCGACGACGGCCACCCCGTCGCCGGCGCCGTCGGCGTCGCCGAGTCGTACGTCGACCGCGCCGCCGCCCTGGTCGAGGCCGGCGCCGCGATGGTCGTCGTCGACGTCGCCCACGGACACATGGAGCGGGCGCTCGATGCGGTCGAGCGGCTGGCCGAGCGGTTCCCCGAGACGCCGCTGTGTGCCGGCAACGTCGTCACCCGGGAGGCCGTCGCCGACCTCGCGGCGGCCGGCGCCGACTGCGTGAAGGTGGGCGTCGGCCCGGGGTCGCACTGCACGACCCGGGAGGTGACCGGCTTCGGCGTCCCGCAGTTCACCGCCGTCGAGCGGTGTGCGGCGGCGGCCGACGACCACGGCGTGACCGTCGTCGCCGACGGCGGCGTCCGGGGGTCCGGCGACGCGGTGAAGGCGCTGCTGGCCGGCGCCGACGCCGTCATGATGGGCGGCTTCCTCGCCGGCTGCGAGGAGACCCCCGGCGAGGTCGTCGAGATCGACGGCGAGCGGTACAAGCGCTCCCGCGGGATGTCGACGGCCGCCGCCGCCGAGGACCGCGAGGACAAGGACGTCGACGTCGCCGCCGACGAGGGTGTCGAGGCCGTCACCGAGTACGTCGGCCCGGTCGGCCCGCGGCTCGAGGAGTTCGCCGCTGGCATCCGCTCGGGGCTGTCCTACGCCGGCGCCCACGACCTCGAGACCGCCCGGCAGAACGCGGAGTTCATGCGGGTGACGCCGACGACGAAGCGACGCAACGGCGCCCACGGCTCCGCACGCACGGAGTGAAAGGGGATGTACGTCCCCAGGTGGACCACTGCTGTGCGCCGGCGGCAGCGCGGCCGGCGCATCGGCGAGCTTTTCAGGTTACGTATTTGAAACTTTCGTCTCACGACGACCGCTCGACGGCGGCGCCGAGCCCCGACAGCGTCTCGAAGAAGTCCGGGAAGGAGACGTCGACGTGGCCCGCGCCCTCGACGGTCGTCGCGCCGTCGGCGACGACGCCGGCGACCGACAGCGCCATCACGACCCGGTGGTCGGCGTGGCCCGAGACGGTCGCCCCCTCCAGGCCGCCGCCGTCGACGACGAGTTCGTCCTCCCGCTCCTCGACGTCGACGCCCATCCGGTCGAGTTCCGTCGCCATCGCGGCCACCCGGTCGGTCTCCTTCAGCCGGACGTGCTCGCAGTCGGTGACGCGGGTCGTGCCGTCGGCGGCCGCCCCCAGCACCGCGATGGTGGGCAGCAGGTCCGGCGTGTCGGCGACGCCGACCTCGACGCCCTCCAGCGACGACGCCGCGACCCGCACCCGGCCGGCCTCCCGGTCCCAGGCGACGTCGGCGCCCATCCGCTCGAGGACGTCGACGATGGCGGCGTCGCCCTGCGCGCTCGGGCGGGCGCCCTCGACGACGAGGCCGTCGTCGGCCGCAAGCGCCCCCGCCGCCAGCAGGTACGACATCGAGGAGAAGTCCCCCGGGACCGCGTACTCGCCGCCGTCGGGGGCGTACGACTGGCCGCCGGCCACCCGGAAGCCGTCGGCGCCGGCGGCCCGGCTCCCGTCGCCGCCGACGACCGCGGCGTCGACGCCGAAGTCGGCCAGCAGCTCCAGCGTGATGTCGACGTACGGCGCCGACTTCAGTTCGGTCGTCAGTTCCACCTCGACGCCCCGGTCGGTCACCGCCCCGGCCATCAGCAGCGCCGTGACGTACTGCGAGGAGACGTCGCCGCGGATCGAGACCGCGTCGCCGTCGACGCCGCCGCCGACGACCAGCGGCGCCTGCCCGTCGCCCCGGGTCGACTCGGCACGGGCGCCCAGGTCTCGCAGGGCCGAAAGCAGCGGTCCCTGCGGCCGCGACCGCAGCGAGTCGTCGCCGGTCAGCACCGTCAGCCCGTCGGCGAGGGCGGCGGTCGCGGCCGTCAGCCGCATCGTCGTCCCGCTGTTGCCGCAGTCGACGACGTCGGCGGGCGTCGCCGGGTGGCCGCCGAAGCCGTCGACCCGGAGGTCGTCGCTGACCCGGCTCGTCGCCCCGCCGAAGGCCTCGACGGCGCGGGCGGTCGCCCGGGTGTCGGCGCTGTCGAGCGGGCTCCGGACGACCGCGCCGTCGCCGTAGCCGGCCGCCAGAACCGCGCGGTGGGTGTAGCTCTTCGACGGCGGCGCGCGGGCGGTGCCGCCGAGCCGCGACGGCGAGATGGTGACGTCCATGTCGGCCGCTCGTGGCGGCGGGAAAAGAGGCTACCGACGGCCCGGCGGCCGGCAGCGGACGGCCGGCGGCCGGAACGCGGCGACGACAACCCCTAAGACGACGCCGCCCCGCCGTCCGGTATGGACCCGGACCTCTCGGAGCTCGACGCGCACCTGGAGTCGGTCGGCGCCGACGGCTACCTCGTCGAGGCCGACGGCGACGACTCCGACCAGCGGTACCTCTCGGGGTTCAGCGCCCCCGACCCGTTCGTGACGCTGTACACCGGCGAGACGCACCTGCTCGTGTCGGCGCTGGAGTACGGCCGCGCCGAGCGGACCGCCCGCGCCGACGGCGTCGAGCGGCACTCGGCGTACGGCCACCGCCAGAAGGTCGAGGAGTACGGCCGGGCGGAGGGCGGCCACCGGACGCTGGCGGCGTTCCTCGAGGCCCACGACGCGGCGTCGGTCCTCGCGCCCGACGACTTCCCGCTGGGGACCGCCGACGGCCTCCGGGAGCTGGGCGTCGAGGTGACGGTCGACCGCGAGGACGTCCTCGCGGACATCCGGGCGACGAAGACCGACGAGGAGGTCGACCACGTCCGGACGGCCCAGCGGGCCAACGAGGCGGCGATGGCCCGTGCCGAGGAACTCCTCGCCGGCGCCGACGTCGACGACGGTACGCTCGTCCGCGACGGCGAGCCGCTGACCTCGGAGCTCGTCAAGCAGGAAATCGAGATCGAGCTGCTGCGGCACGGCTGCAACCTCGACGAGGCCATCGTCGCCTGCGGCGCCGACGCCGCCGACCCCCACGACCGCGGCTCCGGGCCGCTCGCGGCCGGCGAGCCGGTCATCGTCGACATCTTCCCGACGTCGAAGGAGACCGGCTACTTCGCGGACATGACCCGGACGTTCTGCGTCGGCGAGCCCTCGGAGACCGTCCGGGAGTGGTACGACCTGACCCTGGAGGCCCAGGAGGCGGCGCTGGCGAGAATCGAGGCCGGCGTCTCCGGCAGCGAGGTCCACGGTGCCGTCTGCGACGTCTACGAGGACGCCGGCCTGCCGACGCTGCGGGCCGACGCGTCGACCGAGACCGGCTTCATCCACACGACCGGCCACGGCGTCGGCCTCGACATCCACGAGTACCCGCGGCTCTCCACGCAGGCGAACGAACTCGAAGCGGGCCAGGTCGTCACCGTCGAGCCGGGGCTGTACGACCCCGCGGTCGGCGGCGTCCGGATCGAGGACCTGGTCGTCGTCACCGAGGACGGCCACGAGAACCTCACCGACTACGAGAAGGAACTCCGGCTCTGAGGGTCGGTCGGACTCGATATCGACGCCGAGCCGGTCGAAACAGGCCGCGTTTCCCGCGAGCACGGGCTCGTCGAGGCCGTCGGCCGTCGCCGCGATGATCGCGTCGCCGTCGTCGACCGGAGCGCCCTCGTTCCCGAGGCGTCCCGAGAGCGCCCCGGCTTTCCGCATCACCGCTGTCTCGAGGAGCGAACGCTCGCCCGCGAGCCGAGGGACGGCCTCCGAGAACGTCTCGTCGTCGCGCCTGTGCGCTGCCAGCCGCTCGTAGGCCTCCTCCGAGAGCCGGATGCGCCTCGACGCACGCATGCGGTCGTGGGCAGGGTCGGACCGTTATGATGCCGTTCGGCTCCGATCTCAGTTCAGTCGCCAGAACCGGTAATTGAGGACGGCGGCGAACGTCACCCACAGCAGATACGGGACGAGGAGCGCCGCGGCCCGCCGGTCGACCCGGTCGAAGGCGACGACCGTCGCGGCGACGAGGACCCACAGCGCGACGACGACGCCGAGACCGACCAGCAGCGCCTCCAGCGCGAAGAAGGCGGGCGTCCAGGCGACGTTGAAGACCATCTGGAGGCCGAACAGCGCGAGCGCGACCCGCCGCCCGTCGGCGTCGCTCCGCCAGACCAGCCACAGCGCGACGCCCATCAGCGCGAACAGCGCGGTCCAGACGACGCCGAAGACGACCGGCGGCGGGTACAGCGCCGGCTTCTCCAGCGCCCGGAACCACGCGCTGTCCGGGCCGCCTTGCAGCGCCGGCGCCGCGCCGACGGCGTTGACCAGCAGGACGAATCCGAGCGCACGGGCCGTCTCGCCGGCGTCCGGGGTTGCGACCATGCCGGGGGGCTCGGGAGGCGCCCACGTAACCGTCACGCTCGGCAAACTACAAACGGCCCGCCCGCGTACCGCCGGTGGCGGCGATGATGAGGCTCGTACCCCCGGTCCGAGCCCCGTGTGACGACGCCTTCTCCTGAGCCGCCTTCCGTGCCCGCTTGGAAGCGCTTTTGGGCGGCGACCGGCTATCCGACGGCATGGAACTGCTCGTGGTCGGGGCCGGCGAGATGGGCCGGTGGATCGCCCGCGCCAGCGGCGCCGACGCCGTCGCCTTCGCCGACCGCGACCCGGAGGTCGCGCGAGAGGCCGCCGCCGCCGTCGACGGGGCGCGTGCGGTCCCGCTCGACGGCGACGACCGGGTCACCGCGGTCTGCATCGCGGTCCCGATGGGGGCCGTTCCCGGGGCGGTCGCCGCCCACGCCGACCGGGCGACGGAGGCGGTGTTCGACGTCTCCGGCGAGATGCGCGACTCCGTGGCCGCCCTCCGGGAGCACGCCGACGGCCGCGAGCGCGCGAGCCTCCACCCGCTGTTCTCGGCGGCCAACGCCCCCGGCAACGTCCCCGTCGTCGTCGACCGCGACGGCCCGGTCCTCCGGGAGTTGCGGGCGACGCTCGAGGCCGCCGGCAACGAGGTGTTCGAGACGACGCCGGGCGAACACGACCGCGCCATGGAGACGGTCCAGGCGAAGGCCCACACCGCGGTGCTGGCGTACGCCCTGGCCGCCGACGACGTCGACCCGCGGTTCCACACGGCGCTGTCGGCGCCGCTGGCCGAGCTCGTCGCGGAGGTCACCGACAACACGCCGGCGGTGTACGCCGACATCCAGGAGCGGTTCGACGGCAGCGAGGCCGTCGCCGAGGCCGCCGCGGCGCTGTCGGCCGCCGACCGCGAGAGCTTCCTCGAGCTGTACGGGGACGCCGACCGATGACCGACGTCGAGGCCATCCTCGAGAACGCCCGCTACCTGCGGGAGGTCCGACCGGTCGACCCCGAGGAGATCTACGAGTACGTCGAGGAGCGGCCGCACCCGGCGGTCGTCCGCCGGACGCTCCGGGAGCACGCCTTCGAGCTGGGGCTCCGGGAGCGGGCCGACGGAACCTTCGTTCCCGTCGAGTCCGGCGCCGTCGAGCCAGCCTTCGGCTGCGTCGAGGCGTTCCCGCCGGCGCACGGCCGCCGGTTCGAGGAGCTGCTCGTCGACCGCTACGGGGCCGGCTGGCCGGAGAGCGACGCCGGCGACCGCCTCCGGGGGCGCATCGACCGGCTGAAGGAGGCGTACTTCGCCGACGAGGCCGTGACCTACGACGCCGACACCGCCGCCGCCTACGGCCTCTACCACCTGCCGGACTACCACGCGGCCGTCCAGTACGTCCTCGACGAGCTCGGGCGGGCGGGGCTGCTCGACCGCCGGCTCCGGGTGCTGGACGTCGGCGCCGGGACCGGCGGCCCGGCGCTCGGGCTCCACGACTACCTCCCCGAGGAGACGCTCGTCGACTACGACGCCGTCGAGCCGAGCGCGGCCGCCGACGTCCTCGAGGAGATGCTCGCGGCGACGCGGCCGTCGTTCGACGTCACGATTCACCGCGAGACGGCGGAGGCCTTCGACCCCGACGACGGCTACGACCTCGTGCTCTTCGGCAACGTCCTCTCCGAACTCGAGGCGCCGGTCGACGTCGCCGCGCGCTACCTCGACGCTCTCGCCGACGACGGGACGCTGCTCGCGCTGTCGCCGGCCGAGGAGCGGACGGCGACGCGGCTCCGGGCCGTCGAGCGGGACCTCCTCGAGCGCCGGCCGGCGGCGACGGTGTACGCCCCGACGGTCCGGCTGTGGCCCGACGCGGCGCCGGACGACCGCGGCTGGACGTTCCGCCGGGAGCCGGACCTCGAGACGCCGGCGTTCCAGCGGCGGCTCGACGAGGCCGCCGACGGCGACGGCACCTACGTCAACGTCGACGTCCAGTTCGCCTACGCCCTCGTCCGGACGGACGGCCGCCGCGCGGTCGCCTACGACCCCGACCCCGGCTCGGTCGCGCGGATGGCCGACATGGACGACCACGTCACCGAGCGGGTCGACCTCGTCGGCCTGAAGCTGTCGCCGAATCTCGCCGAGGCGGGCAACCCGCTGTTCAAGATCGGCGACGGCTCTCAGAGCGTCGACCACTACGCCGTCCTCGCGCGGGAGTCGGCGCTGAACGAGGCGCTGGCCCGGGCGCCGTACGGCGCGCTGCTGCGGTTCGAGAACGCCCTGGTGCTGTGGAACGACGACGAGGCGGCGTACAACGTGGTGGTCGACCCGGAGACGGTCGTCGACCGGCTCGGCTGACCGTCCCCGGAGCGGCGGGCCCGCGTGTGTCGGAGCGACCCTGGTGCGGTGAACTTTTGCGAACGCCAGCCCCACCACAGACATGGAAATTCTCCTCACGAACGACGACGGCGTCGACGCCGTCGGCCTCCGGGCGCTGCACGACGCCCTCGCCGACGGCAACGACGTGACGGCCGTGGCGCCGGCGGACGACCAGAGCGCCGTCGGGCGACAGCTCTCCCACGAGGTCGCGATTCACGACCACGAGCTCGGCTACGCGGTCGAGGGGACGCCGGCCGACTGCGTGGTCGCCGGCCTCGAGGCGCTGGGGCTCGACCCCGAGCTGGTCGTCGCGGGCTGCAACCGCGGCGCCAACCTCGGCGAGTACGTCCTCGGGCGGTCGGGGACGGTGTCGGCGGCCGTCGAGGCGGCGTTCTTCGGCGTTCCGGCCGTCGCAGCGTCGGTCTATTTCCCCGCCGGCGACGTCGACTTCGCCGACCACGACCCCGACGCCTCCGACTTCGCGGAGGCCGCCCGCGCCGTGGACTACCTCGTCGAGCACGCCCCCGACGCCGGCGTCTTCGAGCACGCCGACTACCTCAACGTCAACGCGCCGCTGCCGTCGGAGACCGGGCCGGCCGAGATGGAGATCACCCGCCCCTCCCACGTCTACGACATGGACGCCGAGCGGGACGGCGGGAGCGTCCGCATCCGCGACCGCATCTGGGAGCGGATGGCCGAGGGCGACGTCCCGGACTCGGCCGGCAGCGACCGCCGGGCCGTCGTCGAGGGGCGGGTGAGCGTCTCGCCGCTGACGGCGCCGCACACGACCACGGGGCACGGCGCGCTGGACGGCATCGCCGAGACGTACGGCGGGTAGGCGACACGCCTTTCTCCCCGAGCGCCGACCGTCGGGCATGGGCGAACGCGAGGCCATCGAGGCGGTCGAGGAGCCGGTCACCGCCGACGCCATCGTCGCGGACCTGCGCGAACTGGGGGTGACGCCGGGCGAGACGCTGCTGGTGCACTCGTCGCTGCGGTCGCTCGGGTGGGTCGCCGGCGGCGCACAGGCGGTCGCCGAGGCGCTCCAGCGGGCCGTCGGCACCGACGGGACCGTCGTGGCCCCGACGTTCACCGCACAGTACTCCGACCCGTCGGTCTGGTCGAACCCGCCCGTCCCCGACTCGTGGGTCGACGGAATGGCCGACCGGCTCCCCGCCTTCCGGCCGGCCGTCACCCCCTCCCGCGGCGTGGGCGCGGTCCCGGAGTGTCTCCGGACGTTCCCGGCCGCCGTCCGGAGCCGCCACCCGGAGTTCTCCTTCGCCGCCGCGGGCGCCGACGCCGAGGCCGTCGTCGCCGACCACCCGTACGGCCACGGCCTCGGCGAGGGGTCGCCGCTCGCCGAGATCTACGACCGCGGCGGGTCGGTGCTGCTGCTCGGCGTCGGCCACGAGGTCGACACGTCGCTGCACCTCGCCGAACACCGGGCCGACATCGACGAGGGGCGGGTGCACCGTCGCGCGCCGGTCCGCCGGGACGGCGACCGCGAGATGGTGAGCTACGAGGACATCGCGATGTCGACCGACGACTTCCCGGCGGTCGGCACGGCGTTCGAACGCGCGGTCGGCGCCCGCGAGGGGCCGGTCGGCGCCGCCGACGCGACGCTGCTCGACCAGCCGGCGCTCGTCGACTTCGCCGTCGACTGGTTCGAGGCCAACCGCTGACCCGGTCGAACCGGGAGATACACCGGCTCCTCGGCCGGAATCACTACCATGGACGACATCCCGGGAACCGCTGTCGGGCGACGCCGACCACGCGGCGGCCTTCGAGGACCGGGTCGGCAGCCGCCAGAGCGGCCAACGGCCCGACGTCGTTGCGGTCTGCCGTTCCGACTCGCGGGTGCTGCAGGACCACATCTGGGGAAACGACGCTCCCGGCCGGGCGCTCACCTGCGGTAACATCGGCAACCGGGTCGTCCAGCGGACCGCCGGCGGCGAGGCCGTCTCCGGGGACGTCCTCTACCCGCTCGTCCGCGCCGAGACCGACACCGCCGTCGTCGTCGGCCGCACCGGCTGCGACGCCGTCACGGCGACGTACGACACCCTGAACGGCGGGGTGTCGGACGTCCCCGGCACCGAGCACCGTATCGGGCTTTGGCCCCGCATCTGGAGGCCGGCGTCGAGGCGCTGCCGGACGACGTCGGCCGGGCCGGGGCGGTAAACCGCCTCGTCGAGTACGACGTCGACCGCCAGGTGGAGCACCTGCTCGGCGCGGGGGCGGTGCCGGACGAGACCGGCGTCGGCGGCGCTGTCTACGACTTCCAGAACGTCTACGCCGGCCGCCGCGGAGCAGCCCGGGTCTGCCGCGTCGGCGGCCACCGCCTCGGTGCCGTCGCCGGCCTCCCCGCGTACGCGGTCGTCGCCCCGGAGGTCGTCATCACGGCGACGCCGGCGGCAGTGTCGGTCGCGGGCGCCGGGCTGGTCGCGAGCGGCGTGCTGTCGGTCGTCGCAACGAGTCGGGGACGGTCGCGACCGACACCGTTCACCCGCCAGCGTGTGCGACGACGCTCATCGTCTCGCCGGGGCCGCTGTCGACGCTGCTGGAGGTGGCGACCATCTTCGTCGGCGTCGTCTTGGCGGCGGTTCACGCGGGCATCCTGGCCGGCTTCGGGGCGGTCGCCGGCGTCGACGGCGACGACGGGGCGTGACTTTGCACGGTCACCGGTAGCGGTCGGCCTCCTCGCGGGCGACGTCGCCGCCGTAGCGGTCGACGAGCGGCCGGTAGGCGTCGCCGAGGGCGCGCATGCAGCTCCGCTCGGAGACGTAGCCCAGGTCGTCGGCGGTCTCCGCCCAGGGGCGGACCTGCAGCACCTTCCGGACGAGCAGCCGCTCGGCGTCGGCGTCGAGCGACGTCCCCTCGAACAGCGCCCGCAGCGCCAGCCGGCGGAACGGCCGCGGCGCGGTGTCGTACAGCCCGGGGCCGTAGGCGGCGCCGGCGACGGTGCGCCACTCGGCGGCCGACAGGTCGACGGGGACGGTCCCGCCGGCGGCCGCGAGGGCGCCGCGGACGACGTCGGGGTCGGCGTCGTCGAGGGCGTCGGCCAGGACGCTCCCGATCCGGCGCCGGAACCACGCCGTGTGCCGGTCGGCCAGCGCCTCGCCGGCCGGCGACAGCGGCCGGAGCATCAGCGCCGAGTACTCGCCGCTGTCGTCGTTGCGGGTCGTCGAGAGGTGGACCGTCCGGTAGCCGTTGGCCCGCCAGAACTCCAGCAGCTCCGGCGTGGCGCCGTAGCCGACGCAGAGGTAGTCGACGGCGTCGGCCCGGGTCGCGGCGTCGCGGCTCACGGCGGCGTCGCCGCCATCGGAGTCGAACTCCGCCTCGACCGCCGACAGCAGCGCCGACCCGAGCCCGCGGGACCGGACGGCCCGGTGGGTGGCGATCCGCATCACCCGCAGCCCGACCGGGACGGCCGCCTCGGGGTCTCGCAGCTGGCTCGTCAGCACGTCCGGCAGCATGTTGCCGCGGACGCGGCCGCCCTCGTACATCTCGCGGCGCGTCGCCGCCGGGAGGCCGCCCTCCCGGGCCAGCAGGGCGACGGAGACGAGGTGGCCGTCGACGGTCAGCCCGCGGACCGCGATGTTGGGCGCGTCGAGCAGCCGCGCGAGGTCGTCGGGTTCGGTCCGGTAGTGGGCCTCGACCAGCAGGCCGAACGCCTCCCGGAGGCGGTTCTCGTCGGCCGCCAGCGCGGCGGGGTCGAGCCGCTCGTAGGTCGCCGCGTCGGGGTCGGCGCCGGCGACCAGCGGCTCGACGGCCGGCCGGGCGTCCAGCATGAGCGCCCGGAACAGCCACACCTCGACGGGGTCGGCCGGGGCGTACCGGATCGGCGTCGCGAGGTCGACGTCGGTCACCTCGCGGGCGGCCTCGAGGCGGCCGCGGAACCGGACGTCGAAGCCGCGGCCCGACCCCTCGTAGCCGCGGACCGTCGTCGCGAAGCAGGCCGCCGGCGCGACCGAAAGCAGCGACTCGAGCCGTCGGACCGGGAGCGCGGCGGCCTCGTCGACGACGAGGACGTCGGCCGACGACTCCGCGGCGGCCGCCGGCTCGCGGAACCGGACGCGCCCGTCGCCGACGAGTTCGGGGCGGTCGGCCGTCCGGCGGTCGTCGTCGAGGGCGTCGAGGGCCGACAGCGTCTCCGCGGCCCGGTCGAAGACCGCCGCGGCGTTGCGGTACGCCGGCGCGGTGACGATGACGTCCCGGCCTTCGGCGGCGAGGGCG
>JAHENN010000160.1 GCA_018609665.1 Haloarculaceae archaeon
GGCGGCTCCGCTCGGAGGCGGCCCGCGCCGTCGACGCCGGCGACGCCGACCGCGCGGCCGACCTGCTGGACGTCAGCTACGACATCGAGTCGTGGGCGCCGGTCGAGCTGGCGACGTTCCGCGACCGGCTCGACGAGGCCCGCGCCAACTAAGACCGTCCGGTCCCAACCAGAGGCATGGACCTGCAGCGGGTGGCCGACCACGACCCGGTCGCGGTGACCGACGAGACGCGCGAGGCGGCCGTCCTCGCGCCCGTGGTCGACCGCCCCGACGGCGACGGCCTGCTGTTCATCAAGCGCGCCGACCACCTCGGCGAACACCCCGGCCAGATGAGCTTCCCCGGCGGCGGCCGCGAACCCGAAGACGCCGACCTCGCGGCCACCGCCACCCGGGAGGCCCGCGAGGAGGTCGGCCTCCCGCCGGCCGCCGTCGACGTCGTCGGCCGGCTCGACGACATCCGCACCGTCACCGACTACGCCGTCCGGCCGTTCGTCGGCCGGGTCCCCGACCGGGCCTACGAGCCGGGCGACGACGAGGTCGCCGAGACGGCCGTCCTGCCGCTGTCGGCGCTGACCGACCCCGACAACTACGACTCCGAGCGCCGCGACCACCCCCGGTACGGCGAGATCCGGGTCCACTACTTCCGCGTCGACGGCTACACCGTCTGGGGAGCGACCGGCCGGATGCTGGTGCAGCTGCTCGAACTGACGACCGACTGGCGGGCCCCCGCCGAGCCGGACCGCGTCGTCGACGCCGACGCCGACTTCCCCGTCTGAACTGGACCGCGTCGTCGACGCCGACTTCCCCGTCTGAGCATCCATACCAGTATATATTGGTATCGACCGCTCTAAGGGTATCACCTCTGGTATCTACCGGTATATCGGCCAACGGATAGGAATTACAATCCATTTAGTACGGTCTCGGCGACTTCCGACCGTATGCCTGACAGGGAGCGATCCGGAGGGTCGGTGCGGCGGTCGAGACGGTCGGTGCTGCGGACGTCGGGAGCCGCGCTCGCGGCGGCCGGGGTGGCCGGCTGCGTCGGCGGGGGCGGCGGGTCCGGCGGATCGGCCGAGCCGGTCAACGACGAACTGACGCTGTGGCACGCCATGGGCGGCGGCAACGGCGAGACGCTGAACGCCCTCGGCGACCAGTTCGAGAAGGAGACCGGCATCAGCATCACCATGCAGTTCCAGGACTCCTACGAGAGCGTCCTGACGAACTTCCTGGGGGCGCTGGAGTCCGGAGAGGTGCCGGACTTCGCCCAGATAGACAGCCTCTTTGCGAAGCAGGTGCTCGACACCGGCCGCGTCGAGCCCGTCGAGGAGCTGCTCTCGGACGGGTTCCCGGTCGAGGACTTCCTGCCGAACGTCACGAGCTTCTTCACGGTCGACGGGACGCTGCAGTCGCTGCCGTTCAACAACTCCAACGCCATCATGTACTACAACCGGACGGCGTTCGAGGAGGCGGGGCTGGACCCGGACGACCCGCCGTCGACGCTGTCGGAAGTCCGGTCGGCCTCGGAGACGCTCGTCGACGAGGGCGTCGTCGACGCCGGCATCACCTGGCCCAACCACGTCTGGTTCGTCGAACACTGGTTCTCGACGGCCGGCCAGCTGCTGTTCGACGCCGAGAACGGACACGCCGGCGAGCCGTCGACGCTCCTGACCGACAACGACACCGCCCGCGACCTCTACGAGTGGTGGCGGGGGATGGCCGCCGACGACCTCTACGTCAACCCCGGCATCGAGGCGTGGGGACAGGCGACATCGGCGTTCCTCCAGCAGGAGGCGGCGATGCTGCTGACGTCGACGGCGTTCGTCGCCGGCGCCCGCTCCGGCGCCGAGGAGAACGGCTTCGAGGTCGACAACGCTTTCTACCCGACCGTCGGCGAGGAGCGGGTCGGTCCCGTCATCGGCGGCGCCTCGTTCTTCGTCCCGTCGGGGCTGCCCGACGACCGCCGCGAGGACATCGGGGCGTTCCTCGAGTTCATGGCCTCGCCCGACGCCCAGAAGCAGTGGCACAAGGGCACCGGCTACTACCCCATCCGGCAGACGGCGGTCGACGAGCTGGCGTCGGCGGGATGGTTCGAGGAGAACCCGATGTTCCGGACGGCGCTGGACCAGCTGCAGGAGTCGGGCGACGACCCGGCGACCAAGCGGATGCTCGTCGGGCCGGCCCGCCAGAGCCAGCAAATCATCCAGGACACGTCCGTCCCGGTGTTCACCGGCGACACCGGCGTCGAGGAGGGGCTCTCGAAGATGAAATCCGACGTCGAGAACGAACTCGCATAGATGGCAACCCGGGAGGTCTTCGAGAGCCGGTGGCAGGCCGCCGCGCTGCTGCTGCCGACGGTGCTCGTCTCGATCGTGTTCCTCTACGCCCCTGCGGTGCGGGCCTTCGAGTTGAGCCTCTTCGAGGTCGGCTTCGGCACCGGCGAGGCCGACTTCGTCGGCCTCGAGAACTACCGGACGCTGCTGACCTCCTCGGAGTACCACCTCAGCGTCCTGTTGACGGTGCTGTTCGCCGTCGCGGTCGTCGTCGGCGTCATGTCGTTCTCGCTGGTGGTCAGCTTCCTCATCCACGAGGTCGAGGTCGGCAAGGGGCTCTACCTGGTGTCGGCCATCTGGCCGTACGCCCTGCCGCCCGCCGTGGCTGGCTTCGTCTTCTTCTTCCTGCTGCACCCCGACCTCGGCGTGCTCACGCGGCCGATCGAGCGGTTCGGCGTCGATGTCGACTGGTTCAGCAGCGGCCCGCAGGCCTTCGCTCTCATTACGGTCGTCGCGGTCTGGAAGCAGGTCGGCTACAACGTCATCTTCATGAGCGCCTCGATGAACAACATCCCCGGGTCGCTGACGGAGACGGCGCGGCTCGACGGCGTCGGCCGGCTGCGGCGGCTGCTGTGGGTCTACGCCCCAATCATGTCGCCGACGCTCGCCTTCCTCGCGGTGATGAACACCATCTACGCCTTCTTCGGCACCTTCGCGTTCATCGACGTGATGACGCAGGGCGGTCCCGCGGGCGCGACCAACATCCTCATCTTCGACCTCTACCGGGACGCCCTCCAGAACTTCGAGTTCGGCGTCGCCTCGGCGAAGTCGGTCGTCCTGTTCCTCATCGTCGGCGGGCTGATGTACGTCCAGTTCCGGGTGACCGAGAAACACGCCTACTACGGAGGATGAACGGATGACGCTGCTGGAGACCATCGTCGACGTCCCGAACCGCGCCGCGGAGTACCTCTCCGGCGAGCGGACGGGCGACCGCCTCGCGCGGCTCCGCGAGGACGGCCTCGCGGTCCACGCGGCGCTCGCGTCGCTGGTGCTGTTGCTGCTGTTCCCGGTGCTGGTGGCGGTCATCGTCAGCACCAAGGAGTCCGGCATCATCACCGGCCTCGGCGGCCTCGTCCCCGGGGGTAACACCTACGCGAACTACTACCGGGCGCTCGTGGAACTGGAGTTCTACCGGTACATGCTCAACTCACTGGTGATGGCGAGCGTCGTCGTCGTCGGGAAGCTGGTCGTCTCGCTGCTGGCGGTGCTGGCGGTCGTCTACTACCGCGTCCCGTACAAGGACATCGTGTTCCTGTTCATCCTCTTCACGCTGCTGCTGCCGGTGCCGGTCCGGTTCGTCCCGCTGTACCGGCTCGTGACGGGACTGGGCTGGAACAACACCGTCCTCGCGATCACGGTGCCGTATCTGGCGAGCGCGACCACCGTGTTCGTCCTCCGGCAGCACTTCCTGTCGATCCCGCCGTCGCTGGTCGAGAACGCCAAGCTCGACGGGGTCGGGCCGCTGGAGTTCCTCTGGCGCGTCCTGATCCCGATGTCGAAGGGCATCCTCGTCGGCGTCTCGGTCATCATCTTCGTCTACGCCTGGAACCAGTACCTCTGGCCGCTGGTCATCGTCGGCGACGACCTCCAGGTCGCACAGGTCGGCCTCGGCCAGCTCCGGGGGCAGGCCCAGGCCGGCGACGTGGCGTGGGCGCTGACGATGACCGGCTCGGTGCTGACGCTGCTGCCGCCGCTCGTGCTGCTCGTACTGTTCCGGAAGCCGCTGCTCGAAACCTTCAGCATCCAACGAAAGTAATGGCACGAATCACGCTCGAGAACGTTCGCAAGGAGTACGGCGACGTCGTCGCGGTCCGGGGAATCGACCTCGAGGTGTCGGACGGCAGCTTCGTCGTTGTCGTCGGCCCCAGCGGCTGCGGAAAGTCGACGACCCTGCGGCTCGTCGCCGGCCTGGAGTCGGTCACCGACGGCGACGTCCGCAAGGACGGCGAGAGCCTCGTCGGCGTCGAGCCGAAGGACCGCGACGTCGCGATGGTGTTCCAGAACTACGCGCTGTACCCGCACATGACGGCCAGGCGGAACATGACGTTCGGCGCCGGGTCGGCGACGGCGTTCGACGACGAGGAAATCGAACGGCGGGTGACCGACGCTGCCGAACTGCTGGACATCGAGGACCTGCTCGACCGGAAGCCGGAGGCGCTGTCGGGCGGCGAGCGCCAGCGAGTCGCCCTCGGCCGGGCCATCATCCGCGACCCCGACGTCTTCCTGATGGACGAACCACTGTCGAACCTCGACGCCAAGCTCCGCATCCGGATGCGCGCCGAGCTGGCGAAGCTCCACGAGGAGCTGCGGACGACGACCGTCTACGTCACCCACGACCAGACGGAGGCGATGACGCTCGGCGACGAGGTGGTGGTGATGAACGACGGCCGGGTCCAGCAGGTCGACTCCCCACAGCGGCTCTACGACTACCCCGCCAATCGGTTCGTCGCGGAGTTCATCGGCGACCCCGCGATGAACACCCTGGACGTGACCGTCGAGGCCGGCGCCGACGGCGCCCGCGCCGTCCACCCGGGCTTCCGGCTGCCGCTGCCCGACGGCGACGGTCTGGACGCGGCGGCCGGCTCCGGGGCCGTCCTCGGCGTCCGCCCCGAGGACCTCTCGCTGGCGGACGCGGATTCGGGCGCCGACGCCTTCGAGGCGACCGTCACCGTCACCGAGCCGCTCGGCGACAGCCTCCTCTTGGAGTGCCGGGTCGGCGGCGACCGCCTCAAGACGCAGGCCTCCCCTCGGAGCGACGTCGGGGCGGGCGATACGGTCGCGCTGACGCCCGACCCCGAGCGGCTCCACCTCTTCGACCCCGACAGCGGCGAGGCGGTCTACCACTCCGCCGGGGCGACGACGGCGCCGGACCGCGACGGCCGGGCGACGCGGTCGCCCGCGACGACGCCCGAGGAGCGGTAGCGGTCGCAAGCGGTTTGCCCCTCGCCGGCCACTGGTGGACGTGAGCCAGTTCGACGACTTCGACCACGAGTCACACGTCCGCCGGGCCATCGACCTCGCCCGGGAGGCCGCCAACCGGGGTGACCGGCCCTTCGGGAGCGTCCTCGTCCGGGACGACGCGGTCGTCATGGAGGCGTCGAACCGCGTCGTCACCGAAGACGACGTCCGGCGGCACCCGGAGTTGCACCTCGCCTACCGCGCCTGCCGGGAGATGAGCGCCGCCGCCCGCGCCGAGACGGTCATGTACACGAGCACGGAGCCGTGTCCGATGTGCGCCGGCGGGATGCGGTCGGCGGGGTTCGGCCGCGTCGTCTACAGCGTCGGCGGCGACGAGATCGGCGAGTTCGTCGGCGATGCGCCGCCCGTCCGCTCCGCCGAGGTGCTCGACGGCGTCACCGAGGTGGCCGGGCCGGTGCTGAACGAGGAGGGTCGGGCGGTCCACGAGGCGTACGGGTGGGGGGACTCAGACTGACTCGGCCCGGAATCGGACGGTCGGGACCTCGGTAACGTCGTCGTAGTCGTCGTCGACGCCGACGAGAAGGGTCGCGTCGGTCTGTGCGGCCGTCGCAAGCGCGAAGGCATCGCCTAAGACTGGCGAGCGGCGATACTTGAACTCGGCGGCGCGACGCCAGGTTTCCGCGGTGTCGACCCTCTGAATCCCGCTTTCGTCCAGCACCTCGATGACGGCGTCGGCCCGGTCATCGCCGCCTATCGCGCGGACCACGTAGTGGACCTCGGCGAGCGTGACCGCGGAGATGTAGCCGTCCGCGCGCCCTTCGACGGCATCGACGTACGTCTCGACGGTGTCGCTCCCCGGTTCGTCACAGAAGTAGGCGACGAGCGGCTCGGCGTCGAAGACGACGGCGTCGGGGACGTCAGCCACCGTCGGTCTCCCCGGCGTCGACGTACCGGCGCCGCAGGTCCTCGAGGCCCTCCTCGTCGCTGCTGCGCTCGTCCCGCAACAGTTCGGTCGCCGACCGCCCCGCGTCGTCGGTCTCCCCCGCGAGGATTCCACGGAGGTCCGTCACCGACCGGATTGGACGCACGACGATCTCGCCGTCCGCCGTGCGGACGAACTTCACCCGCCCCGGGGCATCGATGCCGAGTTCCTCGCGGAACTCCTTGGGAATCGTCGCCTGCCCGCGGGGCGACACAGAGACCACCTTCTCCGACTCCGTCTCGCTCATACTTTTCGCGGTTATTACTCTGTTCTGCTCATACCTAAGTCCGTCGCGGCGGGGTCGCCGTCCGCGCTCCCCGGGGTATCGCCCGCAAAACGCTCCGTTCGGCGTTCCGGTGCCTGGCCCGCAGGACTCGCGGCCGACCTCGCCACGCGGCGTATAGCACACACGGGAAGCCAGCTGCGCCGCGCTCAGTCCGCCCCCGGCGCGCGGCCGGCCTCGCAGAACCGCACGAGGTCGACGCCGGCGACCTCCTCGACGGAGTCGTACGGCCGGTCGACGAGGATGTTGCCGGCGCGCTGCTTGCCGACGTCGGGCAGCATCCGCAGTTCGTCCATCGAGGCGTCGTTGACGTCCAGCGGGTAGGGGACGCCCGACACCGACCGGAAGCCGTAGTCGGTGACGGCAACGTCGATCGTCCGGCCGAGTTCGCGCTCGCCCGGCACCCCCACGAGCAGGGCGTAGGTGCCGAGCTGGCGGCCGAAGGTCCTGCCGTCCTGGTGGTACTCGAGGTAGACGTCCGGCAGGACGGTCCCCGGCGGGGCGACCCGCCGCAGCATCGGCCGGTCGATCTCCTCGCGGACCTCCTGTTTGTACTGCTTGAACAGCTGCTTGTGGTCGTTGGCGATCTCCGCGCCCGTCTCGGCCATGTCGGTGCCCTCGAAGGCCATCACCTGCCGGATGTTGATGCGCCGCAGCATCAGCCCCTCGTCGTAGACGTCCTGCAGGAACCGCCTGTTGTGCTCGAAGGTCTCCCGGCGCTCGCCCTCCAGCCCGTGGACGAGGTTGATGCCCGGCAGGAGCTTCGGCAGGCGGTCGGCCTCGGAATCGACCGACGGCCCGCTGCCGGGCTCCTCGCCGGGCCGCCAGCCGCCGGCCTCGTTGACGACGCGGACGGCCTCCAGACACTCCTCGGCGGTCACCAGCAGGTTGTTCTGCTCCTGGACGAGCGGGTCGGCCGACTCCAGCCCGAAGGCGGCGGTGTCGCCGGGGGTGTTGTTCTCGGCGATGATACGGATGCACTCCCGCGACTTCTCGGGGTACTCCGTGATGGTCACGGGGTTCATGTTGTCGAGGTGGAGGGTGCCGAGGTCCGGGACGGCCTCGCGAATCCCGCCGTACAGTTCCCGCAGGGCCTCGGGGTTCGGTGCCTCGCCGTCGCCGCCGTAGGCGAGGATGTCGGCCTGGCGGCCGAGCCGGAAGTGCCGGATGCCGTGGTCCGAGAGGGCGTCGACCTCGCCGACGACGGAGTCGGGCGTCCGGAACGACGGGTCGCCGTACATCGGCTCCGTGCAGAACGAACACCGGTAGGGACAGCCACGGGAGGTCTCCATCTCGCAGATGAGGTAGTCGGGGTGGTCGGGGTGCTGTTCGACGACGAAGGCGCCCTTCCGGGCCCACCGGTCGAGTTCCTCGTTGTCGCGGTAGCGGTCCTCGAAGCCCTCGAGGCCGCCGTGGACGAGGTCGTAGACGGCGGCCTCGACGTCGGCCAGCGCCAGGAAGTCGTAGTCGAGGTTCTGCCGTTCGGTCTCGACCGCGCCCGCGTTCTCGTCGCCGACGCCGAACCGGACCGGCCCGCCCATGACGCTCGTCCCCTCGGCGGTCCAGGCGAGTTCGCGCACCTCGTCCGGCTCGGCGGGCGTCCCGCCGACGTAGCTGCCCGGGACGGTCATCCCGCCGACGTAGACGAACAGGTCGGCGTCGGCGACGTCCCGTTTCTTGTCGTGGTCCTCCCGGAGTTCGTCGATGGTGTGGTAGGTGACGGCCGACGGCGGGACGCCGGCGTCGACGGCCGCCCCGGCGGCGAACCGCGGGTACGTCGAGACGTACGGCGGCACGCCGAAGTGTGCCGGCTCGTCGACGTACCCGTCGACAATCGTGACGTCGATTTCCGCCGGGTCCTTCATGTCCACGACGAGGACGCCGAGGCGTAAAACCGGCACGGATGGCCGCGCCCGCCCGGCCGGTCAGACGTAGATGCAGCCCTCACGGGGGTCGAACGGCGTCGGCGGGTCGAACGCCCGGACGGCCGCCCGGGCGGCCGCGACCGCGGCGACGACGCTGTCGAGGGCGTCGCCGCCGTCGTCGGCGACCGCCCGCTTCCGGACCGGCTCCGCGAGGTCGACGTCGACGTCCGGCGCCGCCTCCAGGGCGGTCAGTATCTCCGCCCGCGCGGCCGCCGCCTCGTCGGTGGACTCCTTGTACCCCTCGTCGACGGTTTCCAGCCGCCGGAGCGTCCCGGCCGGGTAGATTTCGACGACGTTTCGCTCGCCGGCGGGCTGCATCGGCGGCACCGAGACGGCGCCGTCGGCGACGGCCGGCGCGAGCAGGTCACGAATCCCGTACAGCGTCTGGTAGTGGGTGATGAAGCTGTACGGGGAGTTGGCCCGGACGGCCTCGTCGGTCCGGCGCTTCATCTCGACGCCGTCACCCTCCTGCTGGCGGGCCCGTTCCTTTAGCGTCTCGCGCATCCCGTCGGCGTCGGCCCCGTCGAACGTCTCGCGGAACCACGCGACCGCGCCGACCCAGTCGTCGACCGCCGCCGGCAGCAGCGCCGCCGGCATCCCGAAGGAGACGTCCACCCCGGTCGTTCCACGGCTCCGGAGCGTCTCGCCGAGCGCCGACAGCACCGGCTCCCTGGCGGTCGCGTCGAACGCCTCGGCGGCGGGCCGCGCCCGCGTCACCTCGAGTCGGTCGCCGTCGAGCCGCCCTTCGGCCAGCCAGACGTCCTGCCCGGGCGTCGCCGAGCCGCTGAAGTCCACGCCGCGAACGTCCATGTCTCGTCTACCCGCGGCCGCGATAAAAGGTCGGGGCATTCATTAGCGTCTCACTCCTACCGTCGGACATGCCAAAGACGCTGGAGGTCGTCTGCACCCGCGACGACTGCGACCTCGACATGTTCGAGCTCCACTACCGTTATTCGATGCCCGACGGCACCGGGGTGGAGGCGTTCGACTGCCCGTACTGCGGCGAGGCCGACGGGCTGGAGGCGCTGGAGGTATGATCCGCGAGGTCGGCGAGTCGGTCGGCCGGGTCGTCCTCGACGGTATCGGCCGGGCCGCCGGCCGGGTCCAGGAGCGGCGCCCGCTCCCGGCGGACCTGCTGGAGGGCGACGACGCCTACCTCGCGGTGTTCGACGCCCCGGGCGCCCGCGCCGGCGACGTCGACGTCCGGTTCGACGACGACACGCTCACCGTCCGGGTCGACCGGTTCCGCGAGCTCCGGGAGGGGTTCGACGTGCGCTTCCCCGGACGGGGGCTCTCGCTGAGCGGGTCGGTAACGCTGCCCGACGGGGCCGACGTCGACGCCGGCGCGGCCGAGGCGACGCTGACCGACGAGGGGACCCTCGAGGTGCTGGTCCCGAAGGCCGACGTCGACGCCGACGCCGAGGCCGAGGCTGACGTCGACGCCCCCGAATCGGCCTGACGGGCTCGCCCGCGCGAGCGCCGCCGTGGCTGCCGGCGCGATCTGTACGTACATAAACCGGGCCGCCGGACGTAGCGGCCCTCGGCGGCCGGCCGACCCGGTGACCGCGACGCCGTTTACAGTTCGGTTCGGCCGGGGTTTACCGGCAACAAATTCTGGAACCGATGATAAGCGTTCCCCCGAAAACCATAATCGAGCTGATTGTTGGGAATAAGTCGCACGACGTGGAGGTGCCGAGTATGACCCGCACATGGCGGATACTGGGTGTCTGGGTGGCGCTGTCGGTCGGCTGCTGTCTGCTCGCCGGCGGCGCGGCCGCCGCGCCGGCCGACGTCTCCCCGGACAACGCGGCGACCGGCGAGACGACAGACCACGAGTGGAACGTCACGGTCGACGCCGGCGCGAGCGGCACCATGGACTCGCTGACGCTGAACTACACGGACTCCGGGGCGGACCCGAGCGCGGCGGGGGCCAGTAAAATCGAGGTGAACGGGACCGCAACGAACGTCACGTCGGTCAGTCCCGGCGCCGAGTCGGTGCAGCTCTCGCTGGAGAACGACGTGACGGTCGACGGCTCCGAGCGGATCACCCTCACGCTGTTCGACGTCGGCAATCCGGGGAGTGCGAACTCGTACAGCGTGACGATGGAGCTGAACAACTCCTCGGCGGCGACGCCGTTCCACGTCGAGACGGCCAGCCTCGACGTCGTCCAGGGCGGCTACATCAACGGGACGGTCGACGACGCCACGACCGGCGAGACGCTCGAGGGGACGAGCGTCTTCGTCAACAACGCGAGCACCGACGCGTTCGTCAACTCCACGACGACCGACGGCGTCGGGACGTACTCGCACAACGTTCCGGCGGGCACGTACACGGTCTTCTACACGAAGGACGGCTACGCGTCCCGAATCAAGACCGTGACGGTCACGACCGGCGCCGAGAACAAGACGAACGTCAGTCTGTACGACGAGGTCTACATCAACGGGACGGTGACCAACAGCAGCGGGAGCCCGGTTGGCGGCGTCGAGCTGACCGCGCAGTCGGACTCGGGGACGGTGTTCCGGACGACGACGACCGACGCGGCGGGTAACTACTCGTTCAACGTCGCCAACCGGACCTACACCGTCTCGGTCAGCGACTCGGCGTACACGGCGCCCGACAAGACCGGCGTGTCCGTCACGAGCGGCAACGAGACGGTCGTCAACTTCACCGTGGCCTCGCTCGGCTACATCAACGGGACGGTGACGAACGAGAGCGGGAGCCCGGTGAGCGGCGTCGACGTGGCGACGAAGGCCGAGAACGGCGAGGAGAGCGACTTCGCGCGGACCAACGCCACGGGCCACTACTCGCTCGCGGTCTCGGGGGGCACCTACGAGGTGGCCATCGTCGACGACGACTACGAGTTCGACCTCACGACCGGCGTCGGCGTGACGAGCGGCGCGACGACGACGCTGGACCTCACCGCGACCGGACTCCCGGAGAAGGGGACGCTCACCGGGACCGTGCTGAAGCCCGACGGGACGCCGGTCGGCAGCGGCGTCACGGTGGAGGCCGGCGACACCTCCTACCGGTTCTTCAATCAGACGACGACCGCCGCCGACGGGACCTTCGAGATGGAGGTTCCGGGGGCGACCTACCGAGTCAGCGCCGAGCCGAAGAACGGCGCGCTGGCCCGCACCGACGGCGTCGACGTCACCGCGGGGAGCACGACCGACGTCACCGTCCAACTGCCGGGCGTCTCCTACATCGACGGCACCGTCACCGACGCCTCCGGCAGTCCCGTGACGGGAGCGTTCGTCGTCGCCGAGGGCGAGGAGGGGACGTACTCCAGCCCGGTCGACAACACGACCGGCAACTACAACATCACGGCGCCGCCGGGCGACTACACCGTCTCGGTGTTCGCCAAGAACGAAAACGCGGACTCGCGGTCGGTGACGACGACGACCGGCAACGTCACCACGGCTGACTTCCAGACGCGGAAGACCGAGATCCTGCACCGCTCCGTCGAGGTCACCTCCGGCAACGTCGCCGACGCCGACGACCTGGAGGTCCGGGCAGCGGTCCGGAACGGGCTGCTGCAGGCGCAGGTCGTCAACGGTAGCAGCTACAAGGGCCCGCCCGGGAACGCGCCGGGCAAGCCGGACGACCTCGAGCCGGTCGGCGTCGACGACGACACCGAGTTCGAGATCACCGTCACGGTGACGAACTTCACCGCGAGCTCGCTGCTGTGGGGGCTGGACGACGCCGACTGGGAGACCAGCGACAACGCGACCGCCGGCAACGCGACCGACATCACGCTGACGGGGTCGCCGGTGAACCTGCAGGCGAACATCACCGCCAACCCGGTCGGCCCGCTGTTGACCAAGGACCCGGCGAACGTCCGGTGGACGACCGGGCAGAACGACCGCGCGAGCGACGGCTTCAACCAGACGGTCTACGTCGGGGTGTTCGACCTCTCGACGGCGCCCGCCGAGGTGCGGTCCAACCTCAACGGGATCAGCGTGACGACCAACGCCCAGCGGTTCTCGACGCCGCGGTTGGTCGACGGCTCGCTGCGCGTGTGGGTCGCCGCACCCAGCACCACCGTCGAGGGCCAGACGCACACCGGCTTCTACCAGGCGACCATCCCCGACGCACAGCTCGAGGAGTGGGGCGTCGACGACCCCGAGTCGGAGCTGCTGACCAGGTACAAGGGGACGGACGTCGCCGCGACCGTCACCGAGACGAGCGACGGCGCGCGCATCCGGATCGACGGCATCGGCTACTCCGCGGGCTTCGTCGAGGTCGAACCCGACACCGACGACTCCGGCTCGTCGGACGACGGCGACGACGGCTCCGACCCGTCGAGCGACGACCCCGACCCGACGCCGACCGCCACGCCGACGCCCGTGCCGACCGCGACGGCGGCGGAAGACGCCGACACGCCGACGTCGACCCTGACGCCGGCGGAAGACGCCGACACGCCGACCGCGACGGCGGCCGTCGACACGCCGGCCCCGACCGCCACGCCGGCCGGGCCGCGGTCGACCGACTCCGGGGTCGTCGACCAGCCCGGATTCGGCGCGACGGTCGCCATCGTGGCCCTGGCGGCGCTGCTCGTCGTCGCGCTGTTCGGTCGTCGGGACTGACGGTCGGCCGCCTGCCGGCCGCGACCGGCGGTTACTCCAGCGACATCCCCTCGACGATGTCGAACGACTCGTCGCCGTCGAACCGGGTCGGGTCGTAGGCGTCGACGCCGTCGCCGCCGAGTACCTGCTCGGCCAGCCGTTCGGCGACGGCCGGCGCCCGCATGAAGCCGTGGCCCTGGAAGCCGGTCGCGACGTAGACCCCGGGCGCCCGCTCGCCGACCAGCGGGTCGCCGTCCGGCGTCGCGGTGCAGAGCCCGGCCCAGGAGCGCCGCTCCTCGAGGGTTTCGCCGACGGCCGTCTCGAGGTACGTCGCGCAGTCGCCCCGGAACCAGCCGTCGGCCGACCGCTTCCAGTCGGTCGGGTCCTGCGGCTCCGGGACGGTCCCGTCGCCGACCAGCAGCCGGCGGTCGGACGGGCGGGCGTAGTACCCCTCCGTCGCGTCGTACAGCGCCGGCAGGCGGTCGGACAGCGGGGTCGACTCCGAGAGGTACGCCTGGACCCGGTAGGCCTCGACCGCCAGCGGGAAGCCGGCGCCGTCGAGCAGCCGGCCGGTGTGTGCGCCGGCGGCGACCACGACGGCGTCGTAGGCGTCGCCGTTGACGCGGCCCTCGCCGTCGAGCCGCGCCCGCGTGCCGGTCCGGACCTCGGCGCCGGCCGAGACGGCGAACTGCGCGGTCTCGCGGGTGAACGCCCCGGTGTCGACGACGCCGGCGTTGCGGGCGACGGCCGCGACCGCGAGGTCGTCGGTCCGGAGGCCGGGCCAGCGGGCGCCGAGTTCCGAGGGGTCGACGAGCGCCACCGCGCGGTCGTTGTCCTGCATCCGCGGCACCGCCTCGCGGACCGCCTCGGCGCTCTGCTCGTCGCCCTCGCGGGCGAACCAGACGTACGGCAGGTCGGTTATCGCGTCGCGGTCGCGGAGGGTCGAGATGGCCTCGGCGGCGATTTCGGCGTCGACCGGGTCCGCGAAGGCGTCGTAGCAGATGCCGGCGGCGCTGCCGCTGGCGCCGCCGGCGATCTCGCCGGCCTCGAACAGCGTCACGTCGGCGTCGCGCCGGGCCAGCGACAGCGCCGTCAGCGTCCCGACGGCGCCGCCGCCGACGACGGCCACCTCCGCGTCCGTGCCCGGTGTCTGTGTCTCCGGGTCGCTCGTGTCTGTCGTCATCTCTGGGTCGGGGTCGGGACCGAACCGGACCGGCTCCCGCGGCGTCTCGGTCCCGGCCCCGGGAACGATGATGCGGTCGGCCGCCAGGGTCAAATCTGTTGCGGCGGTTGCCGCCGGTGAGCCAGGGGCCGGCGACCGCGGCGGAGAGGGTTTGTCCCCGGCGCCCGAACGTCGCGCATGGACGAACTCGAGCCGGGGTCGACCCGGACCCTCGTGGCGGGCGCCAGCGGCGACACCGGCCGGCAGGTGCTGTCGTACCTCGACGGACGGCCGCCGACAGTCCGGGCGCTGACCCGCTCGGAGTCGAAACGGGACCGCCTCCGGCGGCGGGGGGCCGACGAGGTGGTCGTCGGCGACCTCCTCGAGCGGAGCGACGCCGAGCGGGCGGTCGCCGACGTCGACGCGGTCGTCAGCGCCGTCGGCTCGTCGCCGCGGACCGTCCTGACCGCCGAGGAGTTCGTCGACGGGGCCGGCAACCGGAACCTGATTTCCGCGGCGGCCGACGCCGGCGCGACGGCGTTCGTCATGGAGTCGGCGCTGGGCGTCGGCGACGACCCCGCCAGCCCGCTGGCGGCCGCCTTCGACCTGTTCATCGGCCCGGTCCAGCGCGCGAAGGCCGACGCCGAGGCCGCCCTCCGGGCGTCACCGCTGCGACACACGGTGCTGCGGCCCGGCGTGCTGACGCCCGGCCCCCGGACCGGCGCAGTGCAGGTCGCCGACCCCGGCGCCCGGCTGTGGGGGGCGGTCACGCGGGCCGACGTCGCGCGGCTGCTGGCGGCGGCCCCGTTCACGCCGGCCGTCGCCGACCGCACCCTCGAGGTCGTCGCCAACCCGCTGCTGGAGCGGCGAGCGGCGAGCGTCGACTGGCAGGAGCCCTGACCCCGGCGGCCGAAAGTCGGGGGTTTTTCAGTTGCGAAGCCGAGTTACGGTGTATGCAGGGTAACCTCCCGCCTGAGGCCCAGGAGAAGATCGAGGAGCTCCAGGACCTCCAGGAGACGGCACAGCAGGTCGCACAGCAGAAACAGCAGGCCGAGACGCAGCTCCAGGAGTCGGAGACGGCCCTGGAGACGCTCGAGGACATCGAAGGCGAGACCCAGATGTACCGCGAGGTCGGCGAGCTGCTCATCGAGACGGAGTACGACGAGGCCCAGGAGGACCTCGAGGAGAAGGTCGACAGCCTCGAGGTGCGGGTCCAGACGCTCCAGAAGCAGGAGGACCGCGTCCAGGAGCAGTTCGAGGAACTGCAGGAGGAGCTGCAGGAGATGCTGCAGGGCGCCGGCGGCGGCGCCATGGGGCCGGGCGGTCCGGGCGCCGGCGGCGACTGACGGCGTGACCGACCCGTCCGACGAGCCGAGCAGTGAGCCCACCGACGCGGCGGTCGTCGAGGCCGCCTCCGACGCCGCCGAGGGGCTCGTCTTCTCGCGGTACAAGCAGTCCGAGGTGCGTGACCTCGACGTGACGGTCCACTTCGAGGACGGTCAACTCGACGTCGACGTCTACCTGAACGCCCCGGACGACCCCGACCCGGCGGCGGTGGCCAGCGAGGCCGTCGAGGCCGCCGAGGCCGCCGTCGACGACCTCTTCGACTAGCTCGCCAGCAGCAGTATCAGCAGGCTGGCGGCCATCGAACCGGCGACGACCAGCGCCAGCACCGCCCCGCCCATCTGCACCATCGCGTTGGCCGTCGACGCCAGCGCCTCCGTGCGGTCGTTGCCGAAGACGGTCACCTCCGTCCGTTCCGTCGCCATCCCGGCCTCGACGGGCTCGAGGTCGGCCTCGGCCTCGGCGACGAGCGCCTCGACGACCCCGGCCAGTTCGTCGACGTCGACCTCGTCGCCGACCTGGTTGGCCGCCTCCATCGTGTTGACGACGTGGGTGTCGGTCGTCATCACCTCCGCGGCGTCGGCGTCGACGGCCGACAGCAGCTCCTCCCGGACGCCGGGGTTCATGTTGTTGCCGTCGACGAGACAGTAGACCGTCCGGACCGCGTCGTCGCCCTCGCCGACCTCGACGACGGCGACGCGGACGCCCAGCGGGCCGATGCCGTCCTCGGGGGTCCAGTCGGTGGGGTCCCAGGCGACGCCGACCCGGAGCGGCCGCCGGTCGGCGTCGGCCAGCCGGTCGCCGAGCCGGCGGGCCGCCGCCATCATGTCGAAGGAGCGGCGCGACCCCGGGACGACGTGGCCGAGGTCCTCGCCCGCCAGCCCGTCGTTGCAGTTGTGGGCGTCGACGAGCATGACGTCGTCCAGCCCGGCGGCCCGTGCCTCGGCGGCCGTCGAGAGCCCGACCGAGAACTCCACGTCGTCGGCGCAGCCCGGCGCGTGGGTGGTGACGACGAGGGCGTCCTCGCCGACGGCCTGCCCCAGCAGCTTCGACTCGCCCTCCCGCTCGCGGACGGGCGGGGTCGCCCGGTCGGCGTAGTCGACCCGGTCGTGGGCGCGGTCAACGGTGTCGATGAGGGTGTCGACCTCCCGCTCGGTGACGAGGTTGAAGTCGTGGCCGGCGGTGGCGTGCGGCGGGAACGCCAGCCCGTCGGCGGTGCGGGCGACCCGCTCGGGGAGGTTGCCGCCGCCGATCTCGCCCATCGGCCCGGGGTGTATCATCGGCAGGACGAACCGGGCCTTCTCCGTCCCGTCCGGCCGCCGGACGGCCAGCACCGTGACGGGAACGACGGCCGTCTCGCCCAGCTGCTCGAAGAACGTCTCCAGCTCCCGGCTCCCCTCGGCGATGTGGCCGACGAACCCGCGGACGAAGTCCAGCACCGACACCCCCAGGCTCCGCCGCCAGGGCCGGTCGATGGTGACGACGAAGACGTAGACGCCGACCGCGTACACCGCACAGAGGGCGACGAGGACGAGGAAGTGGTACGGTCTGATGACGCTCAGCTCCGGCGGCGCCTCGCTGGTCCGTGCGAGGTAGCTCCGCAGCAGCGGGCCGCCGACGTCGCGGTTCCGGATGACGCCGCCGTAGACGAACCCCAGCGCCGCGGCGGTGACCGTCTGGATGCTCGCCGGAACGGCCGCCACGAGCAGCGACCGCCGGGAGACGGCCACGACGACGAACAGCCGCAGCGCGAACACCGAGGCCAGCCCGACGACCAGCGCGTCGAAGACGAACACCTGCTTGAGGTCGGCGACGGCGGCGACGGCCGCGCTCGCGACCATGAACACCACGAGGACGACCTCACAGACCAGCGCCAGAAGCGCCGAGCGGTTGTAGGTGAGCTTGCCGCCGAGCCGGCGGTCGAACCACGGCGTGACGAAGGCGGCCACGATGGTCGGGACGGCGATGTAGACCATCCCCTGGTAGGCGTCGTCGAGGACGAACTCGGAGTTGAACGCCGCGACGCCGGCGAAAGCCGCGATGAGAAGCGCCGCAAACAGGCTGGCCGACCAGTCGGGCGTCCGGAAGACGAACCGGGACAGCGACGCCAGGTCCCCCTGGGACTGCGTCATCGTTACCGTGGGCGGCCCGGGAGCCGATAAATGGCTCGGGAGCCGGCCGCGTCGTCGGCCTGCCGGCGGCGGCTCAGGCCCCGTCGGCGCAGACCGCGAGGAAGTTCTCGAAGACGGCCTCGCCCTCCTCGGTGTGGGCGACCTCCGGGTGCCACTGGACGCCGTAGAGGTCCCGGTCGGGGTCGCTCATGGCCTCGATGCCGCAGACGTCGCTGCTGGCGGTGCGGACGAACCCCTCCGGGAGCTCGGTCACCTCGTCGGCGTGGCTGGCCCACACCCGGGTCTCGGGCGCCAGCGACCCCACGAGGGGGTCGTCGCCGTCCTCGACCTCGACGGTGACGTCGGCGTAGCCGCCGTAGTCGCCGGCGCCGACCGCGCCGCCCAGCTCCGCGGCGATGAGCTGCATGCCCAGACAGATGCCGAGCACCGGGACGTCGGCCCCGAGGTACTCCGGGGCGCGTCCGACCCGGTCCATGTCCGGCCCGCCGGAGAGGACGACCCCGTCGGCGTCGACCTCCTCCGGCGGCGTCTCGTTGTCGACGATGTCGGCGTCGACGTCCAGGTCGCGGAGCGCCCGGCCCTCGAGGTGCGTGAACTGCCCGTGGTTGTCGACCACGA
>JAHENN010000161.1 GCA_018609665.1 Haloarculaceae archaeon
CGACGCGGACACGGATGCTGACGCGGTCGCCGACGCCGGCGACGACACCCGCTGAGGCCGACGGTCCCACGCGCTTTTGTACGCAGGCCCGGTACGACCGGTAATGAGCCACCAGCGCGTCGCGGTTCGCTGTCCCGCCTGTTCGCCGGGGTCGGAGACGGCCCACGAGGTGCTCAACCGCGGGGGCCAGGCGACCGTCCGGTGCGGCGACTGCGGCCGCGTCCACAAGACGACAATCGAGACGGAGCCGACCGTCGAGCGGCGGGTCATCGTCTCCCAGGAGGGCGAGTCCGACGAGGCGTTCGTCGATATCCCGCCCGAGGAGGCGCTGTCGGTCGGCGACGAGTTCCTCGTCGAGACCGAGACGGCGATCCTCACCGCCCGGGTCACGTCGCTGGAGACGACCGACGGCGCCCGCGTCGAGGCGGCGCCGGCGACGGAGCTGAAGACGCTGTGGACCCGCGCGGTCGGCAACGTCGCGGTGAACCTGACGCTGCACCCGAAGGAGGGCGGCCACGACGAGACCCGGAGCGTGAAGATCCAGGTGCCCGGCGACGAGTCGTTCGTCGTCGGCGAGACCCACGAGTTCGGCGGCGAGGAGTTCACCGTCGAGCGGCTGCTCGTCCGCGAGGACGCCACCGGCTACGAGCGGACGGGGTACGACCACCCCGGCGACGAGGCCCTCGCGAAGGACCTCAAGCGGGTCTACGCCCGCGACGAGGATGCCCGCAGCCGGGCCTGGTCCGCCTGGTAGGTCGATGTGGCGCGACCACGGGGGCGGCTCCGACCCGGAACGGCGCCGCGAGGAGCTGGTCGACCGGCTGCTGGCGGCCGACCGCATCGAGCGGGAGGCGACCGCCGAGGCGATGCGGTCCGTCCCGCGGCACGAGTTCGTCCCCGAGGAGCGCCGCGACGCCGCCTACGCCGACCGACCGCTGCCCATCGGCGCCGGCCAGACCATCTCGGCGCCGCACATGGTGGCCGTCATCTGCGACCTGCTCGACGTCGAGTCCGGCGACCGCGTGCTGGAGGTCGGCACCGGCTGTGGCTACCACGCCGCCGTCACTACCGAAATCGTCGGCGACGTGTACAGCGTCGAGTACGTCGACCGGCTGGCCGAGCGCGCCCGGCGCCGGCTCCGGTCGCTCGGCTACGACGTCGACGTCCGCGTCGGCGACGGCCGCCGCGGCTGGCCGGAGCACGCGCCGTACGACGCCGCCTACCTCACCTGTGCGGCCCCGTCGCTGCCGGAGGCGGTCGTCGACCAGCTCCGGGAGGGCGGCCGGCTGGTCGCCCCGGTGGGGGCCGACGGCCAGCGGCTGGTGGCGGCGACCCGGACCGCCGACGGCCTCGACCGCGAGGACCACGGCGCCGTCCGGTTCGTCCGGATGCAGGGCGGGGAGTGACGCGTTTCGGCGGCGCGGACCGCCCGCCGTCGCCGCGTTGCGGCGACCGGAGCGGCCGTCGGTCGCGCGATTGAATAGGCTCCGGAACCGAGTCGGCCGCATGGACCCGGCGGTGCTCCGAGACGACATGGTCGACAGCCTCCGACACGAGTCGAAGGCCGTCGTCGGCTCCGAGTCGGTCGACACCGCGATGCGGGCGGTTCCCCGGGAGCCGTTCGTCGAGGAGGAGTCCGCCGCCTACGCCGACCGCTCCTTCGAGCGGCTCGGCACCCGGGTACTGTCGCCGAGCGCCGCCGGCCGGCTGTTCGAGGCGCTGGCCGTCCGGCCCGGCGACGACGTCCTCGTCGTCGGCGTCGGCGTCGGCTACACCGCGGCGGTCATCGCCGAGATGACCGGCGAGGCAAACGTCCAGGGCGTCGACATCGCCCGCCGGCTCGTCCACGAGGCGCGCTCGAACCTCGAGCGGGCGGGCTACCCCGGCGTGCTGGTCGACCGCCGGGACGGCGCCTACGGCCTCGACGAGTACGCCCCCTACGACCGCATCCTGCTGGAGGCGGCGGCCGTCGAGCCGCCGGCGGCGCTCGTCGACCAGCTGGCGCCCGGCGGCCGGCTGGTCATGCCGCTCGGCACCGGCGCACAGGAGCTCGTCGCCGTCGAGGACGGCGACCCCGTCGCGGAGTTCGGCACCGTCGCCTACCAGCCGATGCTGGTCGAGGGCGAACAGCCCCACGGCGTCGAGCGCAACCGGACCCGCCGGGAGGACCGCCAGCGGGCCCGCCGGGACGCCGAGCGCCGGAAGGGGTGGGAGCAGTCCTGGATCGACTGGGACGACCGCATCTAGTCGCGGACCACCAGCAGCGCGGTGTTCTCCCGCTCGTCGGCGTACTCGCTGCCTGCGGGCGGCTTGACGCCGAACTCGACGGTGCCGTCCCGCTGGTTGGCGCCGAGTTCGGGTGACAGCTCCAGTTCGGCGGTGCCGTTCCCGTCCGTGGTGGCCGTCCGGACGCCGTCCAGCCGCGCCGAGCCGCCGCGGGCGACGACCGTCGCGTCGGCGACGCCCCCGCCGTCCGGGTCGACGACCGTCACCTCGACGGTGTGGTTGCCCGGCGACACCACCTCCGGCGCCGGCCGCACGTCCAGCTCCGTGACCGCCAGCCCCGAGATGCCCGACAGCATGCTCATCATCACCGAGAGGCTGGCGACGCCCACCACCAGCGCGATGACGAGCCGGACCGGCAGCCCCTCGATCGCCCGTTCGTCCTCGCGGAAGCGTTCGAGTCGACGCATGGGGGCCCTGGCCCCGCTCTCGTACATAAACCCGCGGAGTCCAAGCGCAAGCTATCTCCGCCCGCCGACGGACGCCCGACCATGGACGCACGAACCGTCGCGCTGATCGGGATCGGCGGGTTCGCGGGCGCCGGTAGCCGCCACGCCGTCGCCGTCTCGCTGCCGGCGGCGTTCCCGTGGGGGACCCTCGCGGTCAACGTCGCCGGCGCGTTCCTGCTCGGGCTGTTCGTCTTCGGCGCCCCCGTGGTCGACCGCTCCAGAGAGGTCCAACTCGCCGTCGCGACCGGGTTCATCTCGTCGTTCACCACATACAGCACCTTCGCGGCCGAGACGGTCGCCCTCGGGCCGGCGCTCGCAGCGGCCAACGTGGCCGCCAACTACCTGCTCGGTTTCGCCGCGGTGGTCGCCGCGATGGGGGTGTCGTCGTGGCGCTCCTGACCGCGCTCGCGGTCGGGCTCGGGGGGTCGGTCGGCGCCGTCGCCCGCCACGGCGTGAGCGAGACGCTCGAGCGGCGCGCCCTCGATACGCTCGTCGTCAACGTCGTCGGAAGCTTGCTGCTGGGGGTCGTCCTCGGCGCGTCCGTCGGCGGTCCCGCGGCCCTCGCCGCCGGGACCGGCTTCTGCGGCGCGTTCACGACCTTCTCCTCGTTCGCCGTC
>JAHENN010000162.1 GCA_018609665.1 Haloarculaceae archaeon
GCCGCCGACAGCGGCCGGCCCGTCACCTGCTCCATCATCGCCCGCGAGAAGCGGTCGGCCATCCGCTTGAGGTCCTGGGCCTCCGACAGCTGCCGCTCGAGGTCGCGGATGCGCTCGTCTTTCCGCTCCAGCTCCCGCTCCAGCTCGGCGATCCGGCTCTCCCGCTGCTGCTGTCGCTCGGTAATCTCCTCGAGCTCGCCCAGCAGGTCGCCGCTGACGCTCTTCAGCTCCGGCCGCTCGAAGTCCTCGAGGCCGGGCGTGGCGCCGGCGTCGAAGGTCCGCTTGCGCTCGAACTGGACGACCCGGATTTCGTCGCGCCAGTCGGCCTGCAGGAAGCACTCGCCGTCGTCCATCGCCTCGATGTGGTCGGCGTAGTCGCTGCCGAGGATGCGGCCGACGACCTTGGTGTCGTTGTTCCAGGTCAGGCGGTGCCAGACGAGCCAGTCGCACTGGGTGATGAAGTCCTTCTTCACGTCGGCCGGCCGCTGGCTGATGCCGACCATCCCGAGGCCGTGCTTGCGGCCCCGCTTGCCCACCTTGACCAGCATCCGGCCGCACTCGTCGAGGCCGCCGCCCTCCGGGATGAACTCGTGGACCTCCTCGACGAGCAGCAGGAACGGCTGCTTCAGCTTCTTCTCCTTGGCGAACAGCTGTCTGGCCACCGCCGTCAGCAGCTCCCGGGCCTCCGACTCGTCGAGGAAGCTGGAGACGTCGAGGATGATCGGGACGTGCTGTTCGAGCGCGAGCTCGGCGATCTTCTCGGCGTGTTCGACGTCGACCCGGAGGTCGCACTCCTCGTCGGCGCCGACGTGGAGGATCTCGTACTCCTCCTTCAGGCCGTAGTACTCGCCGTCGATGTCGACGATCAGCAGGCCGTACCCCTGGTCGAGCAGCTTCTCGCAGATGACGCTGGCTGAGTTGCTCTTCCCCGACCCCGACTTCCCGGTCACGAACGACCGGCCCGTCAGGACGTCGACGACCGGCAGTTCGACCGGCGTGCCGGCGTCGTCGCCGCGGCTCACCTCGCCGACGGCTATCGTCTCGGTGTCCTCGCCCATTGACGTACGGCAGGCGACGGCCGCACATAGTTGTCAGTCAGACGGGCGTCTTGCGGGCTCCGGCGGGCGTGGCCGGCGTCACCGCGACACCGGCCACGGCGTCGCCCGCCGTCGAGTCCTCGACGCGGGCCGTCCCGTCGGTTCCCGCGGCGGCTCTCCGCGGGCCGCGATCAGTTCGCCGGTCGGTCTTCGCGCCGGATGACCCAGTGGTCGTCGTCCTGGCGGACGAGCACCGACGGCTCCCGGAGCTTGGCGATGTAGCCGGTCGGCTGGTCGAGCAGTTCGTGGTCGGCGTCGACGCGGACGAGGTTGCCGATGAGCTGTGCCGACGGCGGCTTCTGGGCGGCGCCGCAGTCGTAGATGGTGATGAACTCGTTGCCGTCGTCGGTCTCGTGGACGATGACGTGGGCGTGGGGGGCGAGCCGCCACCGCCGGTCGCCCGCGGCGGCGAGGTGGTTCATGTTTGCCGTTCGGCCGGCCGGGCAAAAGCGGTTCCGTTCCGGCGCCGGCGCGGCCGCGTTTCACCGACCGATACGCCGCCAGCATACATACGTCCGACATCGAAAGGCCGAACAACGGAGTTCATGCTCGTACAGGGGCTTCTCGCAGGCACCGTCGTTCTGCTCGGCGGGCTTGCGGCCGTGGGGTGGCGGCACCGGGCGGAACCGGGAGCTGCCGTCTTCGCGCTGCTGGAGGGCGTCTCGGCGGCGTGGGTCGGGCTCACGCTCGTCGGGCTTTTTGTCCCCGAGGGGACGCTCCGGCTGCGAATGTGGGGGACGACGACCGGCCTCGGCTTCGTCGTCGCCGCCCTGTGGGTCGCGTTCATCCTGCGGTACACCGGCCACGAGCGGTGGCTCTGCCCGCGCCGGATCGGGGCCGTGGTGGCGCCGCTTCTGGCCGGCGCGCTGCTGTACGGGGTCGCGCCGGTGTGGCCGCCGCTGACCGACCGGGCGGTCCAGTCGACGACCGTCGCCGGCACGGTCGTCACGGAGTCGGTCGGGCCGCTCGGCCTCGCGCTGTTCGTCTACGTCTACCTCACCCTGCTGGCCGGCCTGCTCGTGGTGCTGTGGGCCGCCCTGGACGGCGACGGCCTGTTCGTCGGCCAGGCGCTGGCGCTCACGCTCGGGACCGTCGTCCCGGTCGCGGCCAGCGCCGCCGAGGTCGTCGGGCTGGCGGGCGGCTACCCGCTCGTGCAGGCGACGATGAGCGTCCAGGCGCTGCTGTGGGGGTACGCGGTGTTCCGCCAGGAGTTCCTCCGGGTCGTCCCGGCCGTCGCCAGGGTCGGCGAGCGGGCCGTGGTCAAGGAGCTCGACGACGGGGTGCTCATCATCGACGGCGGGACCGTGGCGAGCGCGAACCCGGCGGCGCGGGGCCACCTCTCGGCGGAGCCGGTCGGCGAGCCGGTCGAGACGCTGCTGGAGGTGATGGACGTCCCCGACCTCGAGGCGCTGCCGACCCAGTTCCGGCGCCGCGGTCGCACCTACCAGGCCAAGCTCTCGACGGTGTCCGACTGGCGGGACGAGACCGTCGGCCGCGCGCTCGTGCTCCGGGAGGTGACCGACCTCGCGCGCCGCCAGCAGCGGCTCGAGGTGCTCAACCGCATCATGCGGCACAACATGCGCAACGACATGACGGTCGTCCAGGGGTGTGCCGACGAGATCTGCGACCGGGCCGACGAGGAGACCGCCGACCTGTCGGCGACCATCGCCCGACGGGCCGAGAGCCTGCTGGCGATCAGCGAGAAGGCCGTCGAGATCGACCGCCTGCTCGCGGAGGGCGGCGAGCGGCGGGTCGTCGACCTCGAGAGCTTCGTCGGCGACCGCGTCGGGCAGGTCGCGAGCCGCTTCCCGGAGGCGACCGTCGAACTGTCGCTGGAGTCGGCGTCGGTATGTACCGTGCCGCGGCTTCTGGCGCCGGTCCTCGAGGAGGTCGTCGAGAACGCCCTCGAACACGCCGGTCCCGGCGCCGACGTCGCCGTCACCGCCAGCCGCGAGGACGACGGCGCCCGGGTCGAGGTGGCCGACGACGGCCCCGGCATTCCCGACCTGGAGGTCGCAACGCTGGAGTCGGGCCGGGAAACCCCCTTGGAGCACGCTACCAGCCTCGGGCTGTGGTTCATCCACTGGGGGACGCGGTCGCTCGGCGGGCGCGTCGACATCGAGACGACAAACGGAGGGTCGACGGTCGCGGTGACGGTGCCGAACCTGTCGACCGTCGAGACGCCGCCGCCGAACGGGGAGCCGTCGGACGTCCCGGCGGCGCCGGCCGCCGCCGACGACTGAGCGGCCGGGTCAGCCGAAGTCGGTGAGGTCGGCCTGTGGGTCATTGTCGGCGTCGCCGTGGTCGCCGTCGGCCTCGGCGTCGCCGTCGGCCCAGGCGTCCAGACTCGCCTGGTCGCGGTCGGCGAAGGAGAGGTTCGACAGCCGGACGCCGAGCTTCCGGACCGTCGCGTCGGCGAACTCCGCCAGCAGCTCCAGCGCGACCGCCTCCACGAGGTCGGGGTCGTCGACTGGTCCCGACAGCGACCGGGCGCGCGTGCTGACGTCGAACGGCGGCTCGACGACCTTCACCCCGATGGTCCGGTAGAGGGCGCCCTCCGCGGCGGCCCGGTCGGCGACCTCCGCCGCGAGCGCCCGGACCTTCTGGCGCTTCTCGGCGGGGTCGTCGGTCGGCTCGACGAACGCCGACTCCCCGGAGAGGCTCTTCGGCCGGCCCGTCGGCTCCACCTCGCGGTCGTCCTCGCCGCGGGCCTGGGCGTGGATGTCGCGGCCGCGCTCGCCGAGGGCGTCGACGAGCGCCGTCTCGTCGGCCGCCGCGACGTCGCCGGCCGTCTCCAGCCCCATCGACCGCAGTTCGCGGGCGGTCACCGGGCCAACGCCGTGGAGGTCGGCGACATCCATCGGCTCCAGGAACGCCCGGACCTCCGACGGCCGGACGACGACCAGCCCATCGGGCTTCTCGGCGTCCGACGCCAGCTTCGCGGTCGTCATGTTCGGCGCGACGCCGACCGAGGCGGTGACGCCGGCCGCCCGCTCGATGTCCTCCTTGAGCCGGCGGCCGAAAGCGGCCGCCTCGTCCCACGGGAGGTCGCCCAGGTCGAGGTATGCCTCGTCGATGGAGACGTTCCGGACCGTCTCGGCCGCCGCGTCGAGGACCGCCTGGACGTCCTCGGCGACCGACTCGTAGAACGCCATGTCGACGGGGCGGTAAACGCCGGTGTCGGCGGGGTCGTCGGCGTCGGCCCGCCGCGGCAGCAGCTCCAGCGCCTCCGAGACCGCCATCGCCGACTCGACGCCGTACTCGCGGGCCTCGTAGCTGGCGGTGGCGACGGCGCCGTGGCGCTCGCCCGGCTCGTACCCCATCCCGACGACCACCGGCTCGCCCTTGAGGGCCGGCTCCCGGAGGCGCTCGCAGGCGGCGTAGAAGCAGTCCACGTCGACGTGACAGACCACCCGCTCGGGCGGCTCGACGCCCGGCAGCCGCTCCATGCC
>JAHENN010000163.1 GCA_018609665.1 Haloarculaceae archaeon
CCGGACGCGACGGCGCTGATGGACCGGCTGACGACGAACGACGTCGGCGCCCTCGACGCCGGCGACGCCCAGTACGCGGCGGTCACCGACGAGTCGGGCCACATGCTCGACGACACGGTGATCTACCGGCGGCCGGACGCCGACGGCTACCTCTTCGTGCCGAACGCCGGCCACGACGCCGAGATGGTCGCCCGCTGGACCGACCACGCCGACCGGTGGGACCTGGAGGCGACCGTCGAGAACCGCACCGACGACTACGGGATGGTCGCCGTCCAGGGACCCGAAGCGGTCGAGCTGCTGGCGGAACTGTGCGAGGCGCCGGACGACGTCGGCCGGTTCTCGGTCGCGCCGCGGACCGTCGCCGGCGTCGACTGCCTGCTGGCCCGGACCGGTTACACCGGCGAGGACGGCGTCGAGCTGCTGGTCGACGCCGACGACGTCGGCGCCGTCTGGGACGCCCTCGACTGCCAGCCGTGCGGGCTCGGCGCCCGCGACACGCTCCGGCTGGAGGCTGGCTTCCTGCTTTCGGGGCAGGACTTAGACCCCGAGACGAACCCACGGACGCCGTTCGAGGCCGGCATCGGCTTCGCGGTCGACCTCGACACGGCGTTCGTCGGCCGGGAGGCGCTTTCGGCGGCGACCGACCCCGCCGAGCGGCTGGTCGGGCTCCGGCTCCGGGACCGCGGCATCGCCCGCCACGGCCACGAGATCGTCGCCGACGGCGCGGTCGTCGGCGAGGTGACCAGCGGGACGATGAGCCCGACGCTCGGCGACGCCGTCGCCCTCGGCTACGTCCCCGTCGAGCACGCCGACCCGGGGACGGAGCTGTCGGTCGTCGTCCGGGACAGCGAAAAGCGGGCCGTCGTCGAGGCGCTGCCGTTCTATGAACGCTGAGCGGCGCCGGTGGATTTTTGTCGCCGCTCGCGCGACCATGGGGTATGTTGACGGAAGGCGACCGTGCGCCGGCGTTCGCCCTCTCCGGCATCGACAGGGCGGGCGTGGGGCCGGACGGGGAGCCGGAGTACGATATCCGGGAGTTCTCGCTGTCGGAACTGACCGACGACGGCCGGGTGCTGGTGGCGTTCTACCCCGGCGACTTCAGCCCGGTCTGCACCGAGGAGCTGTGTTCGCTGCGGAACCTCGCCTCCGGAATCGGGCAGGCGGGGTCGGTCGTCGGCGTCTCCCGGGACAGCCTCTTCACACACGAGGCGTTCGCCTACGAGCACGACCTCCGGTTCCCGCTGTTGAGCGACGTCGACGGCGAGGTCTGCCGGGCCTACGACGCCGTCCACGACGAGCCGGTCGAGGGCCGGGGCGTCGAGGCGGGCCTGCCGAAGCGGAGCCTCTACGTCGTCGACGCCGACCGGACGGTGCGGTACGCCTGGCAGACCGACGACCCCTACGTCGAACCCGACCTCGACGACGCGGTCGAGCGGCTGTCGGCCTGAATTCAGGCGACAGCGAGCCAGGCCAGGAAGACGGCCGCCGCGCCGCCGACGGTGCTGGCGACGGCGTGGACGCGCAGCCGGTCCAGGAGCGCGTGGGCGTCGGCGTCGACGCCAGCGGCCTCGCTCACCTCGCCGCCGACCTCGCATTCGGGGAGGAAGTCCATCGCGACGTGGAGGAAGACGCCGGCGGCGAAGCCGAAGATCGCGGCGTTGACGACGGGCGTGCTCGGCGGGTTCAGAAGCGCCGCCGGGATGGCCGTCAGCCCGACGCCCGCCGAGGGGAGCAGCAGCACGCCGACCGGCTCGTCGGCCGCACGGAGCCGCCGGGCGGCGGCGTAGCCGGCCGGCCCCTTGTGGGAGACGATGGCCAGCCCCAGCAGCAGCCCCAGCTCCGGCAGCGCCGCGTACACCAGGCCGATGATGGCCCCGGCCGCAAGCGAGTGTGCGGCCAGCTGGGCGGGGGCGCTGTCGAAGGCCTCCCGGTGGCTGAGCCGGTGGCCGATGGTGTGGCCGCTGTAGCCGCCGACGAGGCCGGCCGCCACGCCGAAACCGCCGACCGCGCCGTGGAAGCCGACCGCCTGCGGGACGAGGAAGACGGCGGCGCTCGTCACCATCGCCCCGCTGGCGAGGCCGTACCCCCACACCAGCCGGACGGCGTCCTCGCCGACGGCCCGGGCGCCGATTGCCGCCGACCCCGCCATCGCGGCGAAGGCCACCCACGAGATGACCAGCACCTTCCACGGCACGCCGGCGGCGGCGAGAGCGCTGAACCCGACCAGGGCGACGACCCCGGCGATCCCGACCAGCGACGGCCGGTCCAGCCCGACGTCGGCGAGCGTTCCGGTCTCGGAACTCATCGTGGCCGTAATACTAATTGATGCGTTGTTAATACCATCGAATCACAACCGAAGCGGACTCGTTAATAATCGACGGCCCCCGAGCCATACAAGTGCGGCCGACGAGTACGGCGGCGCATGGAGCTTTCGACGGTCTGCGACCGGCTCGACGAACGGCTGGACCACGGCGACTACGCGGATGTGGACGCGAGCCCGAACGGGCTGCAGGTGGGGCGGGCCGACGACCGCACGGTCGAGCACGTCGCCTTCGCCGTCGACGGCGTCGAGGCGACGGCGGCGGCGGCCGGCGAGGCGGGGGCGGACCTGCTGGTCGCCCACCACGGCGTCGTCTGGGGCGGCCTCGACCGGGTGACCGGCCGGGAGTACGGCCGCGTCGCCGCCCTCGTCGAGCGGGACCTCCCGCTGTACGTCTCCCATCTCCCGCTGGACGGCCACGACGAGCTCGGCAACGCCGCCCGGCTGGCGGAGTTCCTCGGCTGCGAGGTGACCGGGCCGTTCGGCGAGCTGGGCGGCGTCACGATCGGCCAGCGGGCCCGCGCCGACGAGCCGTACACCGTCGCCGGGCTGCGCGACCGGCTGTCGTCGCTGGCGACCGGCGGCAAGCCGGTCGACGTACTCGACTTCGGGACCGACCGCATCGAGGACGTCGGAATCGTCACCGGCGGCGGCGCCGACTGGGTCCGGGAGGCCGCCGAGGCCGGCGTCGACGCCTTCGTCACCGGCGAGGGCAAGCAGAAGGTCTACCACGAGGCCCGCGAGGCGGGGTTGAACGTCTTCCTCGCGGGTCACTACGCCACCGAGACGTTCGGCGTCCGGGCGCTGGAGTCGCTGGCCACCGACTGGGGGCTGGAGACGACGTTCCTCGAGCACCCGACCGGGCTGTAGCGTTACCGCGTCGCCTTCTTCCACTCCCGGAGGCTGACGACCTCGCCGTCGACGGTCTCGGCGTCGGCGGTCGTCGCCGCCCACCAGAACATCGGCGCGACGTCCTCGGGGTCCCGGCCCTGCATGTGGTTGGTCAGCTCCGTCTCCAGCTGCCCGAGGTCGAGCACGCCGACGGGGACGTCGAGCTCGGCGGCGAACTGGCGGGCGACGGCCTCGGCGCCGGCCTTGGAGACGCCGTAGACGCCGAACCCCGGCACCGCGTCGCGGGCGACGCCGCCGGATGGGACGAAGATACGCGCCTCCTCGGTCAGGTGCGGGACGGCCTCCCGGACGGTCGCGAAGACGCCGCGGACGTTGATCCGGAGCGTGTCGTCGAACGCCGAGTACGACTCCTCGGCCAGCGGCGTCTCGCCCGGTTCGCCCCGGTAGACGCCGGCGTTGGCGGCGACGAAGTCGATGCCGCCGGTCTCGCCGGCCCGGGCGGCGGTCTCCATCAGCCGCTCGACGTCGTACTCGTCGCGGACGTCGGCCCGGACGGCCGTCGCGGCGCCGCCCTCGGCGGCGATGTCGTCGACGACGGCGTCGAGTTCCTCTCCGCTGCGGGCACACAGTACGACGTGGACGCCCTCGGCGGCGAACCGGTGGGCGACCGCTTCCCCGACGCCGCGAGAGGCGCCGGTGACGACGGCAGTGTCCATGCCAGCCGAGTCGGGCGGCCCCGTCAAGGACGTTTCCCAAGGGGTCGGGATTTCCCCCTCACCCGTTTTAATACGTCCGGGCCCCGAACGGACGGTCATGTCATCCGACGAGTCGGTCGTTGTCGTCGGGTCCGGCTTCGGCGGTCTCTCGACCGCCTGCTATCTCGCCGACGCCGGACTCGACGTGACCGTCCTGGAGAAGAACGAACAGCTCGGCGGCCGGGCGTCCGTTCTCGAGGCCGAGGGGTTCAAGTTCGACATGGGGCCGTCGTGGTACCTGATGCCCGACGTCTTCGAGCGGTTCTTCTCGCACTTCGGCCGCGAGCCGGGCGATTTCTACGACCTGGAGCGGCTCGACCCCCACTACCGCATCTTCTTCAAGGACGGCGACAGCGTCGCGGTGACCGACGACCGCGAGGAGATGTACGAGCTGTTCGACTCCTACCAGCCCGACGGCGGCGACGCCCTCGAGGAGTACCTCGACACCTCCGAGACCCACTACGACGTGGCGATGGAGAACTTCGTCTACACCGACCGCCCGCGGCTGCGGGACTGGGTCGACCTCGACGTGATGCGGGCCGCCCCCATCGGGCTGCAGCTGCTCGGCACGATGGACGACTACGTCGCCGACTACTTCGACCACCCGAAGCTCCGGCAGATCACCCAGTACTCGCTGGTGTTCCTCGGCGGCGCGCCGAACAACACGCCGGCGCTGTACAACATCATGAGCCACGTCGACTTCAACCTCGGCGTCTACTACCCGGAAAACGGGATGCGGTCGGTCGTCGACGCCTGTCTCGAGTTGGGCGGGGAGCTGGGCGTCGACTACGTCACCGACGCCGAGGTCACCGAAATCGTCAACCGGAAGGACGGCTTCACCGTCGACTCCGCCGCCGGCGAGTTCGAGGCCGACTACGTCGTCAGCGACGCCGACTACGCCCACACCGAACAGGAGCTGCTGCCCGAACACGAGCGGCAGTACGACGAGGACTACTGGGAGTCCCGCACCTACGCCCCCTCGGCGTTCCTGATGTACATGGGCGTCGAGGGCGACGTCGAGCCGCTGGAGCACCACACGCTGGTGCTGCCGACCGACTGGGACGAGCACTTCGAGCAGATCTTCGAGGAGCCGGCCTGGCCCGACGACCCCGCCTACTACCTCTGTGTCCCCTCGAAGACCGACGACGACGTCGCCCCCGACGGCCACTCGAACCTCTTCGCGCTGGTGCCGGTCGCCCCCGGCCTGGAGGACGACGCCGAGACCCGCCAGCAGTACCGCGAGCTGCTGCTGGAGGACATCGCCGACAACACCGGCGTCGACCTGCGGGACCGCATCGTCTTCGAGGAGACGTTCGCAATCTCGGAGTTCGCCGACCGGTACAACAGCCGCGCCGGGACGGCGCTGGGGCTGGCGCACACGCTCCGGCAGACGGCGCTGCTGCGGCCGCCGCGGCGGTCCTCGGAGTCGCCCGGTCTCTACTTCACTGGCTCCTACACCACGCCCGGCATCGGCGTCCCGATGTGTCTCGTCAGCGGCGAACACACCGCGGCGTCGCTGCTGGAGGACGCCGGAGCGGCCTGACCGACCGCGACGATGACCGACCCGCTCCTGGACCGGACGCTGCCGAGCGAGTCCACGCCGACCGGCTACGTCCTCCGGATGTCGCGGCCGCGCTTCTGGCTCTATCTCGCGGGCCCGGTCGTCGTCGGCGTCGCCTACGCCGCCTCGGGGCGCGGAGAGCTGTTCGCGCCGGTCGCCGTCGCGCTGTTCACGTACTTTCTCCTGCCGGCGAACGTCTTCCTCTACGGCGTCAACGACGTCTTCGACGCCGACATCGACGACGAGAATCCCAAGAAGGACGACCGCGAGGTCCGCTACCGGGGCGACCGGCTGGTGCCGGCGCTGGTCGTCGCGACGGGCCTCCTCGGCGTCGCCTTCCTCCCGCTTCTGCCGCCGGCCGGCGACGTCGCCATGGCCGCGTTCCTGCTGCTGGCCGTCGAGTACTCCGCGCCGCCGCTGCGGTTCAAGACGACGCCGCTGCTGGACTCCGTCTCCAACGGGCTGTACGTCCTGCCGGGCGTCGTCGCCTACGCCGCCCTGGCCGGCGAGGCACCGCCGCCGGCCGCCGTCGCCGGCGGCTGGCTGTGGGCGATGGGGATGCACACCTTCTCCGCGATCCCCGACATCGAGCCGGACCGGCGGGCCGGCGTCCGGACGACGGCGACCGTCCTCGGCGAGCGCCGCACCTACGCCTACTGTGCGGGCTGCTGGCTGGCGGCGGCGGCCGTCTTCGGGACGGTCCACCCCTTCTTCGCGGCCGTCCTCGGCGGCTACCCCCTGTTCGTCGCCGCCATCGTCGCCGCCGACGTCGACGTCGACCGTGCCTACTGGTGGTTCCCGGCGGTCAACACCGTCGCCGGGATGCTGCTGACGCTGGCGGCGCTGTGGGTGATGCTGTATGGCTAGCGTCGAGCTGCCGGCCCGCGGTCGCCTCGAGGCCCGCCTCGACGAGCTCGTCGTCGAGAACCGCTTCACCATCGCCGTCGTCTTCCCGACGCTCGGGGCGGTGACGCTCCTGGCCTCCGCCGAGGGGCTGCTGCCGGCGCCGCTGTCGTTCAACCCCTACTTCCTGCTGTTCGGCGTCGCCGTGATGCGGCTGCCGCTGGTCGCCGGGCTGGCGCCGGTGTCGACCCGCCGGACCGCCGCCGCGCTGGCGGCGCTGTGCGGCTACACCTACGCCGTCGAGCTGGCCGGCGTCCGAACCGGTTACCCCTACGGCGCCTTCGAGTACGGCGTCGACCTCGGCCCGATGGTCGGCGGCATCCCCGCCGCGCTGCCGCTGTTCTTCCTGCCGCTGGTCGTCAACGCCTACCTCCTGTCGCTGCTGCTGTTCGGCGACGCCGCCCGCCGGGCGGTCGTCCGGGTGCCGGTCGTCGTCGCCGCCGTCGTCGGGATGGACCTCGTGCTCGACCCGGCGGCCGTCGCCGTCGGCTTCTGGGCCTACGACGCCGGCGGCCTCTACTACGGCGTCCCGTGGACGAACTACGCCGGCTGGGTGCTGTCGGCGGTCGTCTCCGTGGCCGCCGTCGACGCCGCTCTCGACCGGACGGCCGTCCTCCGGCGGCTGGGGGCCTGCGGGTTCATGCTCGACGACCTGGTCAGTTTCGCCATCCTCTGGGGCGGCATCAACCTCTACTTCGGCAACTGGCTGCCCGCCGCCCTCGCGGCCGGCTACGGCTACGGCCTGTGGCGGACCGACCGCTTCGACTTTCCCGAGCGGTAAGACGTTCGGGTGGCGTCGGTCGGTTGGTACGGGGGATTCGTACCGGATCGCTCCGCAGCGGCCCGCGACACTTCGAACGCCCTCGCGTCGCTCGGCGCCTCGCCACGGCTCGCTGTCGCCCGAAACTCGAGGCTGTTCGTGATCACGGACGACCGCCGGTCGTCCGAACGACGCGCGTCGCTCGCTGCGTTGCGGTGTCCTCGGGCGGCGCAACCGCGCGAGCGGGCCGAGAGAACTGGTCCCTCGCGGCTCGGTCCGGACGACGACCGCAGGGAGCCGTGAGCCGCGCGACCGGAGCCGGCCGAGGGCGTTCGAGGGCGCTACGTCGAGGCAGGCGCAAGCCAATCGAATCACTCCACACACGTCCTGTATTCAACGCGTCGTGAATAGCGCACACAAAAGTTGGCAGAACCCCGGGCGGGCGACCCACACCTCGACGCACCGGGTCGGTTTCGTCGATATCCCGAGTGACGAAATCGCGTTACCGACCAGTCTTATACTTCCCCTCCCGGAACCCGTGGCCGTGCGAGGACTCGTCCCGGCGGCCGGCCGCGGCACGCGGCTCCGGCCGCTGACCGACGACCGGCCGAAGGGGCTCGTCGAGGTCGGCGGCCGGCCGCTGCTCGAGCACGTCTTCGAGACGCTGGCGCCGCACGTCGAGGGGTACGTCGTCGTCGTCGGCTACCGCGGCGAGCAGATCCGCGACGCGTTCGGCGACGCCCACGGCGGCCGGCCGATCGACTACGTCGAACAGCCGGAGCCGGAGGGGCTGGCCGACGCGGTCCGTCGCGCGGAGCCGCTGCTCGAGGTGTCGTTCCTGCAGTTGAACGGCGACAACGTCCTCCGGGGCGACGTCGGCGAGGTCCTCGACCGGCACCGCGAGCGGGCGGCCGACGCGACGCTGCTGGTCGAGCGGGTCTCCGAGTCGCGCGCCCGGCGCGGCGGCGTCGTCGAACTGACGGACGGCGCGGTCACGGACCTGGTCGAGAAGCCCGACGACCCGCCCTCGCGGCTCGCGACGACCGGCTGTTTCGCGTTCTCGCCGCGGATCTTCGAGGGGTGTCGGGCCGTCGACCGCTCGTCGCGCGGCGAGTACGAACTCACCGACGCCGTCCGGTGGCTGCTGGCACACGGCGGCACCGTCGAGACCGTCCGGCTCGACGGCTGGCGGGTCAACGTCAACACACCCGAGGACGTCGACCGCGCGGAGGCTCGGCTCTGACCGGACGACGGGCCAGCGACGGTCGGGAGCTCTGCTCTCGTATCGCCTGCGGGGGGGCGAACCCGTCAAGCTCGGACGCTCCCAACCGTCGTTAGACGACCGACACCGACACCGGCACGCTCAAGACCGGGCTCGTCGGCGGCGACCTGCTGGCGCTGCTCTTCGCGGGACAGGTGCTGTCCGTCGCGGCCCGTGGGTCTGCATGGCGCTTTCCGGCGCTGTCTTCATTCTCCTCGCGCTGGGCGCCGGCTACGCGGCGACGCAGCTGTACGCCGGCTGGACGAGGGCCGAGGCGGAGTCGACGGCGGGCGGAACCGACCTCGGGACCGGCGTGGCGAGCGATCCCGACGACGTCCGTTCGGAGTACGTCGACGGCAACACGAGCGAGCAGGAACTCGGGGCCGACCTGGCGGCCGTCCTCGCGCTCGTCGGGCCGACGAACCGGTGGTGTTCCTGCCGGTCGTCGACAACTCGCCGCTCCGGGTCGTCGTCGGCCTGGCGTTCGTGCTGTTCGCCGGCTACGCCTTCGTCGCCGCGCTGTTCCCCGAGGCCGGCGAGCCGCCAACGGCCGACGACAGGTCGGCCCCGGACGGCGGAATGCAGGACCGCGGCATCGGCGGCATCGAGCCGACGGCGCCGTCGTTCGGGCTCTCCATCGCCGTCGTCCCGCTCGTCGGACTCGTCTTGAACTTCACGCCGTTCGGCGTCCGGCCCGTGCGGATTCTGGTCGGTATCAGCGGCTTCGCTGCCGTCGCGGCCCGGCGCCGGTGGGCCCTGTCGGCCGACGAGCGGTTCACGGTGCCGTACCGGAAGTGGCTCGCGGCCGGGGGGCCCGAGCCGTTCGACCCCGAGTCGTCGGTCGACACGGTGCCGAACGTCGCGCTCGTCGTTGCGACCCTGCTGGCGGCGCCAGCGTCGTCTACGCGGTCGCGGTGCCGCAGCAGGGCGAGCAGTTCACGGAGTTCTGCGTGCTGATCAAAAACGAGACCGGCGACCTGGTTGCGGCCGGCTCCCCGGGCGGACCGTCCGCCGACGGCGCCGAGTCGGTCCACGTCGGCGTCGAGAACAACGAGTACGAGGACCTCGAGTACAGATGTGCAGCTACAGCGGGTCGAGTTCCGGGAACCCGTCACCACCGCCGGGAACGGGACGACGACGACCAACGAGACGGTGTGGCCGACCGGGCCGAACTGGCTCGGTACGCGACGATGCTCAACGATGCTGCCGCACAGCGACGGCGACGTCCGCCGGCGGAACCTGTCGGTCGGCGGCGAGACGGCAGCGACGTACGCGGGCGAGAACCACCGCGTGCCGTTCCTGCTGTACCGCGGCGACGCCCCGGCCCGGCCGATCGCGGAGAACGCCTGCGGGGACCTGCATCTCTGGGTCGAGGCCGAGTCCGGGTCCGAGTCGTAGCCTTCCGCGGGGTCCGGGTCTTCGGGCAGCCGTGGAGCCGACGCGCACCGACCGTGTCGACACGACCCGCCGGGAACCGCCGGACGGTCGGCGCCGCCCTACGTCCCGCCGCCGTTCAGCTCCGTGTGCGCCCCGATGACCGCCCCCGAGAGGTTGAGCCCCTCGACCCGCGTGTTCTGGTCGACGATCGACCGCCGGAGTTCGCCGCCGACGATGGTCGCCTCGGGGAAGATGATGCTGCCCTCGACGGTCGCGTCCTCGACCGTCGCTCCCTCGAGCACCTGGACGTTCTCGCCCAGCGTGGCGCCGTCGACGTCGGCCTCCGGGTGGACGTAGGTGCCGCCGTCGAGGTACCACGCGACGGCGTCGAGGTAGCTCTCCGGCGTCCCGATGTCGAACCACGCCTCGTCGAAGGTGAACCCGTACACCGGCTGCCGGTCCTGGAGCCACTGGATGAACCAGCCCGGCTCGTCGGGGTTGTTGTCGTCGGCGAGGTACGCCTCGAGTTTCGGCAGCGTCTCGCCGGGGAACCCGTAGCAGGCGATGGACACGAGCGTGCTCTTGGGGTCGTCGGGCTTCTCCTGGAAGTCGACCACGCGGTCGTCGTCGTCCAGCTCGACCAGCCCGTAGGAGCTCGCGCGGTCGTAGGAGCCGACGTCGTAGCTGGCCAGCGTCGGCGCGTCGTTGGCCTCGAAGGCGTCGAGGAAGTCGGCGATGTCGAAGCTGATGAGGTTGTCGCCGGCGACGACCAGCGTGTCGTCGGTCAGCCCCTCCCGGTCGACCAGCTGTGCGAGCGCGCCGACGACGCCGAACTTCTCGTCCTCGGCGGTCGTCTCCTCGACCGACAGCTCCGGCTTCTCGTACTCCGATTCCTCGAGATACGACTCGAAGTCGGGGGCGAACTTCTCGTTTGTAGAGACGTAGACGTCGTCGATCCGGTCGTCCCGCTCGAGGGCGTCGAAGATCGTCCCGATGACCGTCCGCTCGCCGATCGGCAGCAGCATCTTCGGCCGGTTTCTGGTGATCGGCCACAGCCGCGTCGCGTATCCACCCGCCAGGACGATAGCGTGCATTGTTTCGTGCCCAGAATATCCAGCGGCATAAGCTTGTACCACTGAACGCGCCGCCAGCACGTACGGCTCGCCGTGGGACCGTCCGTCACCCCGGTGCTCGTGGCCGGTACGTACCGGACGGTCAAGACAGTGTATCCGGACCGGGCCGAACGAGGTTAGCCGACGAGGTGGGGGTCAGGCCTCGCCTGCGGCGGTACCGGGCTCCGTCTCGTCGCTCTCGTCGGACGCCTCGCCGGTCCGGCCGGACGAATCGTCGCCGGTGATGTCGACGCCCCGCCAGTTCCCGAGCTCGAACCAGCCGGCGGCGACGGTCGCGGCGGTGACGCCGGAGACGGCGAAGGCGAACCAGATGCCGACCGGCGTCGTCTCGCCGAGGAACCAGACGTCGAGGGGGACGAGTCCCTGCGAGGCGACGTAGGCGATCGGCAGCCGGATGAACCCGAACAGGACGACCGCGATGGCGGCGGCGGTCAGCGTCCGGCCGGCGCCGCGGAAGCCGCCGCTGTAGGCGCGCAGCACGCCGACGAAGCCGAACGTCGGCGCGATCCACCGCAGGAAGGTCGCCCCTTCGGCGACGACCGCCGGCGAATCGTCGAACAGCCGGACGATGTCGGGCGCGAAGACGAACGTACCGACGCCCAGCGCCGCGAGGATGAGAAACGACGCCTTGGCGGCGAAGCGGTTGGTCGCGACGACGCGGTCCTCGCGGCCGGCGCCGATGTTCTGCCCGGTCATCGTCTCGACGCCCCGGTCGACGGCGATGGCGGGCATGAAGATCATCGAGAAGACCCGGATGCCGACGCCGAAGGCGGCGACGACGGGCGTCGAGAACAGCGTCACGATGACGAGCACGGCGTTGACGGAGACGGCCCGCCCGGTGTTCTCGATGGACGCGGGCACGCCGATCCGCAGGAGCCGCCGAACGTACGACGGCTCCGGAACCATCTCCCCGGGGTCGATCCGGATGCCGTGGGAGCCACGCAGCATGAGCCACAGCCCGACCGCCGTCGCCGACCCCCGCGAGAGAACCGTCGCGACGGCCGCCCCCTCGACGCCCAGCTCCGGAACGGGCCCGACGCCGAAGATCAGAATCGGGTCGATGACGACGTTGAACACGACCGTCCCGAGCATGACGAGCATCGGCGTGACGGTGTCGCCGGCGCCCCGCATCAGCGCGATGAAGACCGTGAAGCCGAACAGGAAGGGCAGGCCGAGGCTGATGACCTCCATGTAGTCGGTCGCCAGCCCCAGGACGGTCGGCGTCGCCCCGAACAGCCGCAGGAGGTCGGCGACGAAGACGAATCCGAGGGCGCCGAGCCCCGCGCCCGCCAGCAGCGTCAGGCTGACCGTCTGCGAGGCGGCGTACTCCGCGGCGTCGGTGTCGCCGGCGCCGGTGTGCTGGGCGACCAGGACGCTCCCGGCGACCGTGAGCCCGAGCCCCAGCGAGATGAACAGATAGACGAGCGGGAAGCCGAGGCTGATCGCCGCCAGCGCCTCCGTGCTGTAGCGGCCGAGCCAGAAGGTGTCGGCGAGGTTGTAGCCGACCTGCAGCAGGTTGGTGACGACGATCGGCAGCGAGAGGTAGAACAGCGACCGCGGAATCGAGCCGTCGGTCAGGTCCAGCTCGGACTGGCTCTTGAACAGCCCGCCGAGACGGCTCCGCACGCTCACGACGGCGCCCCGGCGCACGCGGTACCGCGAACGCTCCGGCACGCGCCACCGACTCCGACGACCGAGGGTACTCTCGACGAGTGCACGTGCCCCGACGATGGCCTCGCGAAGAATAAATCGTCCGTCCCGACACCCACACTGAAATCACCCCGGCACGTATCGACCGCCGTAGCCGATGAACGACGACACGTACCACGGGAACGCCGTCGACGGCCGTCCGACGACCAGGGTCGCGCCCGGCACCGGGTCGGGGGGGAGTCGGTAGTGGTCGAGGAGGTGCTCTGTCCGCACTGTGGCCAGCCGACGGTGCTCGACCCGCCGGCTTCGGCGGAGGGCGTCGACGAGCTCCACGCCAGCCTGCGGTACGGCAGCCGGGAGACCTGCACGCAGTGCGACCAGGAGTTCAGCGTCAGGTACCGCTGACGGCCGGCGGCCGCGCCAACCGTGCCGTGCCGCCCGGTTCGACACCAACATGTTGGTGAAAGCGCCAACTCGCGTCGGGCCGAGGTCGTTGTATGTGCGACGACGACGCGGACGGCGCGGCCGTCCGTTCGACAGTCGAACCGATGCCGGGCGTTGCGACGGCGCCGCCGCGTGCGGACCGCGCCGGTGGTACGGAGAACCGCGGGCCCGGGGACCGCACGGCGCGACGGACCGGGGGTGTCCGGGCGTGAGCCGGAGCGGCACCCCGGCCGGGCGGGCCGTCGCGGTCGGCCGGGAACTCCGCCGCCGGAACGGGCTGCTGTTCGCCGTCGCGGCCGCCAACCTCGGCCTCGCGGTCGGGTTCACCGTGCTGATGGCCCTGGACGGCCGGACGCTCCTCGGACGGAACGTCTGGACGAAACCCTGGAAGTTCGCCGTCTCCATCGCCGTCTTCGCCGCGACGATGGGGTGGATACTGCCGTCGCTGTCGCTGTCGGCGCGCGCCGAGCGGCGCGTCACCGTCACCGTCGGCGGCGCGATGGTCGTCGAGATCGCGCTCATCGCCGGGCAGGCCGCCCGTGGCGTCGCCTCGCACTTCAACTTCGGTACGACCCTCGACGCGGCCGTATTTACGGTCATGGGCGTCACCATCGCGGCCAGCTCAGTCGCCGTCGCGTACGCGCTCTGGCGGTTCCTGCGGGACCCGCCTGCGCTCCCGCCGGCGTACCTGTGGGGGCTCGGACTCGGGATGGGGCTGTTCCTGCTGGCCAGCGCCGAGGGCGCGCTGATGGCCGCCCGGGGGAGCCACGCGGTCGGCACGCCGGCCGACGCGCCGGGGCTGCCGCTCGTGAACTGGCACACGACCGGCGGCGACCTCCGGGTGGCGCACTTCCTCGGGCTCCACGGCCTGCAGGTGCTCCCGCTCGTGGGCCACTGCGCCGCCCGGTGGGACCGGCTGTCGGCGCGGGCGGCGCTGGCCGTCGTCGGCCTCGCCGGTGGGCTCTACGGCGCGGTCGTCGGCGGAACCTTTCTGCTCGCG
>JAHENN010000164.1 GCA_018609665.1 Haloarculaceae archaeon
ACGGAGGGCCGCCGCCGGGAAGAATCCTCCCTTACCGCTCCAGGTGCCGGACGGTCAGCACGGGCCGCGAGCAGGCGCGGACGACCCGCTCGGCGGCGCTGCCGAGCAGGAAGGAGTGCTCGCCGTGGCGGCCGCGGGTGCCGAGGGCGACGGCGTCGGCGTCGGCCTCCTCGGCGTAGTCGACGATGGCGTCGGCCGGGCGGCCGGCCCGGACGACCGTCTCGAGGGTCGCCGGCTCCGCGCGGGCGTCGTTGGCCGTCTCGACGGCCGCCAGCGCCTCACGGCCCTGTTCGTCGAGGGCCGCCCGGACGTCGTCGCGGACCTCGTCGGGCAGCGACTCGACCCGGCCGGCGTCGACGACGTACAGCGCGTGGACGGTCGCCTCGAAGCGGGCCGCCAGGTCCAGCGCGCAGTCGACGGCCCTGGAGACGCTCTCGGAGCCGTCCGTCGCCAGGACCACCGTCTCGAACATACCGACCTTCCTCGCGCGTCCGACAAAAAGCACGCGGACGGTCGGAACGCGGGCGGTTTTTTGTCGAGGGGGTACGAAGTGAGGGCATGGAGGTCGAGACGGTGCTGGCGCCGGTCGACGGCTCCGAGGAGGCGATGACGGCCGTCGAGTACGCCCTCGCGGTCGCCGACCGCTACCGCGCCGGCGTCCACGCGCTGTACGTGCTCAGCGAGCGCGCCGCGACGGCGGCCGAGGCCGGCGACGTCGCCGCCGACACCGTCGCCAGGCGGGGCGAGCAGGTGATGGCCAGCGTCCGGGCGCTGGCCGACGAGCGCGACGTCCCCGTCGACCACTCCTCGGCGTACGGCTTCTCCCGGCGCCGGCTCGCACAGCACCCCGGCAGCGTCATCCTCGACGTCGCGGAGTCGCTGCGGGCGGACTTCGTCGTCGTGCCGCGGGAGCCGGTCACCGGCCACCCCGACGCCGTCATCGAGAAGGCCGCCGAGTACGTCCTCGCCCACGCCTCCCAGCCGGTGCTGTCGGTCTAATCGGCCAGCCGGGCGGCCATCTCGAGCTCGAAGCTGTCGGTGTCGCTGGCCTCGAACCCCATCTTCCGGTACAGCGCGATGGCGGGGGCGTTCCACCGCTCGACGGTGAGCCAGATGCGCTCGACGCCCGCCTCGCGGCCGGCGCCGAGCAGCGCCTCCAGCAGCTCCGTCCCGATGCCGGCCTGCTGGTAGGCCCGCAGGACGAATATCGCCAGCTCGAAGTCGCCGTGGCGGTCCGGCACCAGCACCGCGTGGCCGACGACCGCCCCCTCGCGGCGGGCGACCACGGCGACGAAGTCGCCGTCGGCCAGCGAGTCGAGCCACTCCCGGACGTCCGACTCGCCGGTCGGCGGGATGCCCTGGGCGCGGTCGGCGGGGTCGAACGCCAGGTACATCTCCACCACGTCCTCGAAGTCGTCGTCGCCGTACCGCCGGAGCTCGATTGCCCGGCCCTCGTCGTCGACGAACGACCGCGGCGGCGCCTCGTACGGCCCGGCGATTTCGGTCGGATACTCGCGGCTCATCGGACCAGCGTCACCGTCGTTCTGGCGTTCAACAGGACGAACTCGGCGATGGAGCCGAGTTCGACCTTGCCGAGCGGGCTCGTCTCGCCGCCGCCGAGGACGATCCGGTCGTACCCCTCCCGTTCGGCCAGCTCGAGCAGTTGGCTGCCGGGGTGCCCCGAGAGGGTCCGTATCTCCGCGTCGAACGACGCCGCCTCCAGCGCCGCCTCGACGCGGCCCCGTATCTCCTCGACGTCCGTCTCCGACTCCGGGTTCTCGACGATGGCGACGGTCAGCGAGTCGCCCGTCTCGCTCGCCCGCTCGAGCGTCTCCTCCAACGCGCGGAACGAGTCCTCGCTGCCGCCGATTCCCAGAAGCAGGTCCATACTGCCGCAACGTCGGCGGTGCGCAAAAGCCTGCGGAACGGCGTCGGCGGCTCACGGCTCGCTCCGCTCCGTCCGAGGCCTCCCTTCGGTCGGCCTCGTGGGTCGCGGGTCGTTCCTCCCCGCTCGCTCCGTCCGAGGCCTCCCTTCGGTCGGCCTCGTGGGTCACGCGTCCGCCGTCCGTCAGACATCGGCGATACGCTTTTTCGAGACCGCCCCGCTACGTCGGACATGAACGAAGAGGAGGGGACGGACGGAGGCGGCGGCCCGACGTCGGCGGCGCGGCACCCCGAGGAGGGCGAGGACGTCCCGCCCGACGTCAGGGAGTACGCCCGCTTTTCGAAGATCGACGGCGCGACCTACGACCGCGCCAACGAGTTCCTCCGGGAGCGGACCTACATCACGGCCCGGGAGTGGGCCATCGCGCGGCTCTGTGCGGACTTCCGCACCGAGACCGGCGTCGAGATGACGAAGATCGGCGAGAACCTGCCCGAACTCGTGCCGTTCATGACCGACACCTACAGCCCGCAGGCGGTCAACCAGGCGCGGGCGAGCTTCGACGAGAAGGTCCGGCAGGCCGGCGCGACCTTCCTCTACGGCGCGATGTGCGACTTCTACACCGCCGAGGAGCTCGACGACCTGATGTACGAGATCACGGAGGTCGCGAAGTTCCTGCTGGAGGTCGAGGGCGTCGAGCTGGGCGTCGACGAGGAGCTGGAGACCGAAGAGCGCATCTCCAGCGTCATGCGGGAGGTCCGGGAGTCGTCGGCGGCGCTGCGGCACGACCACGTCACCTGTCCGGAGTGCGGCCACGAGATCGAGACCGACGGCGAGGCCGGCGACGTCGCGGCCGACGACTGACGCCGCCGAGCGGGCAGAGCCGAGGCGGCCGGCGGTACCGGACCCCGGAAGCGGTCACCCGCCGCCGGGGAGGAACAGCGCCGGCTCGTCGAGGTCGAACTCCACGCGCCGGTCGTTGCGGAGCCGCCGGACGTGCGTGGTGAGGGTCCCGTCGGCGGCCGTCGACCGGAGCGTCTCGGCGTCCGTCGCCTCGTAGTAGGCGGGGACGAAGACGGCGACGTCGCCCGCGGCGTCCGTGACGACGTCCAGCAGGAACACGATGCCACCCTCCGCGGTCCGGAAGACGTCGTGGGCGTCGAAGGTCCGGTCGGCGACGGCGTCGGTGAGCTGCTCGAACTCCTCGCCGGGGACGAGCACGTCGAGGCCGGCGCGGTCGACCTCGGCGCCGCCGCCGATGACCGTCACGTCGCCCGGGTGGAGCTGGACCGTCTCCCAGCCGGCGTCGGCGTACTCCTCGGCGGTCGCGTGCATCTCCTCGATGACCGTGGTCCACCGCGGAGCGACGCGCCCGGTGACGAGGTCGTCCGGCGTCGTCTCTGGGTGTGGGTCGTCCATGTCGGAGGAGGCCTCCGGCCGGGCAAAAGCGTTCCCACTCCCCGCCTCGCGGCGGCCGGTACGACGCGCCGACGGGCGCGGACGGCGCGGACCCGGCGACGACGCCCGTCGCGGGCGGCGATTCGCGGCCACCCGGCGAAGGAAAGGGTTTTACGCGGCTTCCGCGAAACGACCGCCAGATGAGCGATTCCGACGACCTGCTCAGTCTCTCGAACCTCAGGACGTACTTCGACACGGAGCGAGGGACCGTCAAGGCCGTCGATGGGCTGGACCTCACCGTCCGGGAGGGGGAGACGGTGGGGCTGGTCGGCGAGTCCGGATCCGGGAAGTCCGTGACGGCGCTGTCGGCGATGCAGCTGGTCGACGACCCCGGCTACGTCGCCGGCGGCGAGGTGTCGTTCCGCGACGCGGAACTCGCCGCCGACCTCCTCCCGGAGCACGCCGACGCGGTCGTCCCGTACCCGAAGGAGTTCGTCGACGCCCTCCGGCGGGTCGCCCGGGACCTCGAGGACGGGGTCGACGTGCCCGCGGAGGAACTCCGGGGGCTGGCCGCCGACCTCGACGGCGCCCGCGACCCGGCGGACCTCGGCGCGGACCTCTCGTCGCTCGCCG
>JAHENN010000165.1 GCA_018609665.1 Haloarculaceae archaeon
ACATGGACCCCGACGACGTCGAGGCGATCTACGAGCGGCTCATCGAACTCGACGTCCTCCAGGAGGTCCGGGTGCGGCGCGAGGTCGCCCTGAAGCCCCGGGGCCGCAACATCGCCAGCGAGTCGATGAACGACCGGTAGCCGGGCCGAATCGCCGACGGGCCGCAGGACGGGCGGCCGCCGCACGTCAGGCGTTGACCTGCTCGACGTACTCGCTGACGACGATGCGGCCGCGGGCCGTCAGCGAGACGCCGTCGTCGCCGTCCTCTATGAGGTCCCGCTCGCGCAGGGAGTTGAGCACGTTCGTCACGCGGGCGGCGTCGCCGTCCAGCAGGCTCCCGAAGTCGACGGCGCCGCCGGCGGTGTAGGCGCCGACCAGCACCTGCGTCTCGGCCTCGCTGAGGTCGACGTCCCGCGCCTCCGACAGCAGTTCGTCGTACTCGATGCGGAGATACCGGCCGAGCAGGTTCAGCTGCCGGGACGACTCCGGGGCGACGAGCGACGTCACCAGCTCGTCGGCGGCGTGTCGGACCGCCAGCGTCGGCCGGGAGTCGCCGTCGAAGTCGTGTTCGGCCCGCTCGAAGTCCACGACCGTGGTGGCGTCGACGGTGAAGCCGTCGTCGGGCGTCCGGAACCGCACCTCCCGGCCGTCGACGGACAGCTTCGCCGGCTGCGGGGGAGCGCCGGTCACCCGGCCGCCCACCTTCGCCGGGTGCTCGACGACCGCCGCGGCGCCGTTCAGCAGCAGCTTGAACAGGACGTCGCTGAACTTCTCGATGGTGTCGCTGTCCTCCTCGACGACGAGGGTGTCGACGCCGTCGCCGGCGGCGTAGCCGATGGTGACGGTGTCGTCGAACAGCTCGCGGTGGTCGGCGGGGACGTTGCCGACCGTGACGTCGACGACGTCCGAAAGCGGCACCGTCACGCGCTGGTCGTCGCTGGCGGCCACCAGCTGCTCGTCGTTCATGACGATGCGGCCGGAGTCGGGGGGGTTGACCCCGCGCTTGGGGTTGCGGGCGAACCGGGCGACGAAGTCCGCGACGACGCGATCGCTCACACGTCCACCTCCAGCAGCCGCGAGATGAGCGACTGCGTCGCCAGCGCCGTCAGCGCCCCCACCCACGACAGCAGCACGAAGTGGACGTAGGCGTTGCCGTTGTGCCCGCCGTCGGCGGCCCGCAGCGTCAGCGCCGACACCGCGGCGTTGAACAGGATGACCAGAAACAGCAGGTACCGCAGCAGCGGGACGTTGTACGACTCGGTGTGCAGCAGCTGTGCGAAGTCGACGCCCGCGTCGGCGATGTTGAGGTCGAACCCCGACATGATGACGGCGACCTCCAGGCCGGTGAAGAAGGCGAACGACGAGGCGGCCGTGATGCCGTACAGCAGGCCGATGAGCGTCACCGACACCTGCCGGCGCTGCTCGCGGAGCTGGTTGATCTGGTTCATGTTCTCGCTGATCAGCTCGCCGAGCTGCTTCGGCTCGCCGCCCATCTCCCGGCCGACGAGGTACATCTCGCTGAACTTCTGGATGAGATAGGAGTTGGCGTCGCCGGCGAAGTAGCGCCAGGCCTTCTGGCTGTCGATGCGGATGTTGAGCCGCCGGTAGAGGTCGTCGACGGTCGGCGACAGCTTCCCGAAGTCCTTCTTCCGGAGCGTCGACAGCACCTCCGAGGTGGTCGACTGCTTGGCGCTCTCGGTGGCGCCAAGCGCCCGGATAAAGGAGGGGAACTCCTCGTCGCGCTCGACGACCCACCCCTCTTCGAACCGGAAGACCAGCCCCGGTATCAGAAGCGGCAGCGTCGGCACCGCCAGGTACAGCGGCTGCGGGATGACCCCGAGCACGCCCGGGGCGACGAAGGCAGCCGCGACCATCCCGGCGACGGCGGCGACGCAGAGCCCCGCCCCGCCGACCGTCGACGCCAGCAGCCGCCGCTCGGTCGTCGTCATCGGGCCGTCCGGGATGAACCACAGCGGGTCGTACGGCACCACCGCCCGGATGACCAGGAAGAAGCCGACCTGGACGAAGACGTACATCGCGATGACGGCGCTGACCGTCCAGGTGGGGTTCGTCCCCGTCAGGATGGGCAGCACGACCGCAAACACCAGCGCGAACGTCATCGACAGCACCATCGACAGGTACAGGTCCTTCAGGACGTCGAGGTTCTCCAGGGACTGCTCGTACACCGTCGAGTAGTTCTCGATCATGACGTGCTGCTCCTCGAGCAGGAACTCGTCGAGCGGCTGGCCGGCGCCGAGGGTGTAGGCCAGCCGGTCGAACAGGTCCGACAGCGACTCGCTGGGCACCTGCTTGGCGCGGCGGCGGCAGGCGTCGTCGAGGCTCTGGTTCCAGGTGTCGACCAGCTCGACGACCCGGCGCATCTCGTCGGCCAGCTCGCCGTACTCCTCCTCGGCGGCCAGCTTCCGGAACACCTCCATCCGGTCGATGTTCGTCGTCGACAGCACCGTCATGTGGGTGACGACCAGATGGAAGCGGTTCTCCATCTCGATGCGGCGGCGGTCGATGAGCAGCTTCGGGTACGCCACCGCCGCCCCGAGGAACAGCAGCCCGAGGACGGGCAACAGCAGCCGGACGAGAAACAGCGTCCGCCACAGCGCCGCCGCGGCGAGGCTGCCGACGAACAGCAGCGCCGCCGGCAGCAGCACCGCGAGCAGGTACGTCCGGACGTCCGTCTCCATCCTGTCGTAGGCGTCGATGACCGACCCGACGAGTTCGGTGACCGCCGCCCCCCGTTCGGCGACCCCCATGCTATCGCTCCCTGGTGATCGTGAAGGGCAGCCCCTCGATGCCGTCGCGCTGGAAGTTCGCCATCGCGTCGTTGACCTCGTGGTAGCCGAGGATGCCCTCCTGGATCATCCGCTCGATGATCTCCGCGCGGTACTCCAGGTCGTCGTAGATCTGTCGGGTGTCGGCGTAGCCCAGCAGCTCGGCGATCTGGTCCTCCAGGACGTAGGAGTTGTTCATCCCCTGGAAGACTATCTCGTCCTCGACGGGGTCCCAGTAGAAGGCCTGCCGGGTGACGACGCCGTTCATCTCCTCGGAGTAGCCCTCGATCTCCTGGACGCTGGTGACCCGCCGGAGGACGTCGTCGCCCTGCTTGACGCGGTTCTGGAACAGCGCCACGTCGGCGTTGTCCATGAACGTCTCGGGGATGTTGATCGGCTCGCCGGTGAACCGCTGGATCATCGAGACGATGTCGGAGGCGTGGAACGTCAGCATGACGGGGTGGCCGGTCTGGGCGGCCTGGAACGCCATCCGGCCCTCCTCGCCGCGGACCTCGCCGACGATGATGTACTCCGGCCGCGACCGCAGCGCCGCCGCCACCAGGTCGAACATATCGACGTCCTCGCTGTCCTCGCCGCTGCCCTCCCGGGTGAGCAGCTGCTGCCAGGTGTCGTGCGGCGGGATGACCTCGGCGGTGTCCTCGGCGGTGTAGATCTTCGAGTCCCGCGGAATGAACGTCATGATGCTGTTGAGCGTCGTCGTCTTCCCGGAGGCGGTCTCGCCGACGACGAAGACCGTCTGTTCGTTCTCCAGACAGAGCCACAGGTACGCTGCCAGCTGCGGCGACAGCGTGTTCCACTTCGTGATCTGGGTGACCGACAGCGGCACCTCGTCGCCCTGCCGGATGGTGAGACTCGGCCCCTTCAGGCTGACGTCGTCGCTGTAGATGACGTTCAGCCGCGACCCGTCCGGCAGCGTCGAGTCGACGATGGGGTCGGAGTCGCTCAGCGGGTCGCCGATGCGCTCGCCCATGTTGCGGAGCCAGTTGTCGAACTCCTCCGGGTCGCCGAAGTCGACCGTCGTCTCCAACATTCCGTAGACGCCGTGGTCGACGTAGCACTCCTCCGGCCCGATGACGTGGATGTCCTCGTTGGCGGGGTCCCGCATCACCGGCTCCAGCGGCCCCAGCCCGACGATGTCGCGGTTGAGCCGGTAGCGGATGTTCTCGTAGGTCGTCTCGCCGACCTCCGTGATGCCGGGGTCGAGCCGGAACCGGATCGACTCCAGCAGGTTCCCGTCGTCGCCCTCCAGCCGGGTCGTCTCCGACAGCAGCTCCTGGATGCGGTCGTTGTACTCCGCCTCGTTCTCCGGGGCGGCCTTCGTGACGCTCTTCCGCAGCAGTTCGTCCTTGATTTCCTCGTAGATTCGCTGTTCCTCCGCCGACAGCGTCGGCTCGATGGCGTAGTACTTCATGTCCCGGCCGACGTCGCCGTAGATGTGACAGTAGATGGGGCCGCCGACCGGGTAGAGGACGTTCGGGTGGTCCGTCTCGTACTCGTCGTCGGCCTGCTCGATGAACAGCGGGAACTCGCCGGTGATCTGCTTGAACTTCTTGAGGTGGTCCCGGAGGTGCGGCCGCCGGGCGGCGGCCTCCCGGAGTTCCTCCGACGGCTGTGCGGTTCCGGTCTCCGTCATCGTCAGGCGACGCTGCGGTTCTCGATGACGATTCCGGTGCCCGACCGCACCGAGTAGCCGATCGAGTCGCCGACCTGTTCGCCCATGCCCGCGAACCGCTTGACCGCGATCTGTCGGCGGACGTCGTTGCCGACCTCGACCATCTCCAGCTCGAAGAAGACGTCCGCGATGGCCCGGAACGGCCCGATGGCGTCGCCGTCGACCGTCGAGGGGTCGACCGTCAGCACGACGATTTTCCCCTCGGAGATCATGTTCCGGAAGAAGGAGATGATCTCGAGGGCGGCCTGCCGCTCCTCGTTCTGCCGGATGAGCGACTCGAAGGTCGGGTCGTTCCGCAGGATGGCGTCGAAGGTGTCGAGGATGACGACGTCGGCCGACCACATCGTCTCCGCCTCCATCAGCCGCGTCAGCAGGTCCATCCGGCCGTCTTCCTCCTCGTCGCCCGAGAGGACGCCGCCCGTGTCCAGGTCCGCGTGCAGGAACAGCAGCTCCTCGTCCAGCAGGAAGTCCGTAACGTCGTACGACAGCGAGTGCATCTGGTCGATGAAGCCGCTGAACGTCAGCTCCGTCGACAGGAACGTGACGCTCGTGTCCTCCGTGCAGAAGCCGTAGGCCAGCCGCTGGGAGAGGGCGCTCTTGCCCGCGCCGTAGTCGCCCTCCACGAGGACGATGCTCCCCTTCGGGATGCCGCCGCCGAGCTCCTTGTTCAGCCGGTCGTGGTCGTCGAGCCCCAGCGAGCGGAGGTTGCGTTGCTCCTGCATGGTCACCGCCGGTCGTCGCGGTCGTCGTCCGTCGATGCGTTGCGGGAACGGCCGTACCGCCCGGCCCGCCGGCGCCGCGAGCGGCTCCGGCTCCGCCCCCGGTCGGGGGGGTCGTCGTCACCTCCGGCGTCGGGGTCGGGGTCGGGGTCGGCC
>JAHENN010000166.1 GCA_018609665.1 Haloarculaceae archaeon
CCGGACCCGGCGGCATGGGCGGCATGGGCGGCGCCGGCCCCGGCCCCGGTGCTGGCGCCGCAGGTGCCGGCGGTGCCGACGCCGACGACGAGGAGTTCGTCGACGCCGACTTCGAGGACGTGGACGAAGACGACGAAGACTGAGTCGTCTTCGTCCGCTCGACGGACGAACGGCGTGAGTCCGTCGGCGTTTCGAAAAGCGAGCGGTAGCGAGGTTTTCGAAGACGACGAGGACGAGGAGTAGCGAGCCGCGAGGCGCGACCGTAGGGAGCGCCTCGGTGACTGCGAGCGGGGAACGGAATGACCCGCGGGGCGCGAGTCCGAGTCGTCGTCTCGGGCTCGGAAGACGGGCGCGAGCGAGTCGCCCGACTTTTCGGAACGTGAGCGGAGTTCAGACGGAGATTGACCACAGAAACGAGCAGGCCAGCGGCCGCTCTGCGCCGGACGACGGCCGCGACCGCGGGCGGCCGTCAGAAGACGACGGGAGCGTCCTCGGTGACCCGGAGGGTCACCGGTTCGCCGGTGTCGACGGCGTCCTCGCGGCCCTGGACGGTCACCTGCAGTTCCCCGACGTCGGCGTCGGAGTCGACGACGTAGTTGGTCCGGTCGCCCTGGAAGTACCGCTCGACGACCTCGCCGCCGACGGTGCCGGTCCGCGTCTCGCCCGACGACCCGCTGCCGTCGGTGCGGGCGGCGTCGACGACGCGGAAGTCCTCGGGGCGGATCGACACCGTCACGGAGCCGCTGCGGCCGGCGGCGGGGACGGCGAGGCCGTCCGGGCCGCCGATTTCGGCGACCGGGCGGCCGTCCCGTTCGACGATTTCGGCGTCCAGCAGGTTCGTGTCGCCGATGAACTCCGCGACGAACCGCGTCGCCGGCTCGCGGTAGATCTCCTCCGGCGGCCCGACCTGCTCGATGCGGCCGTCGTTCATCACCGCGATGCGGTCGCTCATCGACATCGCGACCTCCTGGTCGTGGGTGACGTAGAAGAACGCTCCCTGCGTCTGGTCGTGGATCCGGCGGAGCTCGACCTCCATCTGCTTGCGGAGCTTGCGGTCCAGCGACGACAGCGGCTCGTCGAGCAGCAGCACCGCTGGCTCGTTGACGAGCGCGCGGGCCAGCGCCACGCGCTGCTGTTGGCCCCCCGAAAGCTCCGTCGGGTCGCGGTCGGCGAACCCCTCGAGGTCGACCAACTCGAGGTACTCCTCGACGCGTTCCCGGCGGGTGGCCTCGTCGACGCCGGCCTTCTCCAGCCCGTAGCCGACGTTCTCGCCGACGGTCATGTGCGGGAACAGCGACAGGTGCTGGAACACGAGGTTGGTGTCGCGGGCCTCCGGCGGGACGGCTTCCGTCGGGCGGCCCTCGATGCGGACGGACCCGTCGGTCGGCTGCTCGAAGCCGCTTATCATCCGGAGGGTCGTCGTCTTGCCACATCCGGAGGGACCGACGAGGGTGAAGAACTCGCCGCGACGAACCGTGAAGTTGATTCCGTCGACCGCGGTGACGTCCCCGAACTCCTTGCGTACGTCGTCGAGTTCGACGAGAGCGTCGGGCTCCGCTGTCATTACTCCCACTTGTCGAAGGGAGGTAATCAAGCTACCTATTGTTCCGGCGATTCCGGCGCCGGTATTTACCCCGCTCGCCGCCCGTCAGTTTTTTTTGCGGCACACGGCGGGCAATTTGCCCACCGACATTTATTATCCCCCGGCTACGGTCGACACATATGTCTCGACGTGACACTGTGGACGAGAACCGGAGTACGAGCAGCCGCCGGGTCAGCCGGCGGGCATATCTCGCGGGGACCGGAGCCGTCGGACTCGCCGCCGCGGCTGGCTGTACGGGGAGTCCGGGCGGAGGCACGCCGACGATCAACATCATCACCTGGAACGACTACGCCAAGGACCCGGTCGTCGAGGCCGTAGAGTCGAACGTCGACGCCACGGTCGAGGTAACGTCGTCGACCTCCTCGACGGAGATGTTCCAGCGGATGAACCAGGGCGGAGAGTTCGACATCGCGGTGCCGAACAACAACCTCGTCTCCCGGTTCATCGAGGCGGACCTGATCGAGCCGGTCAACATGGATATCGTCTCCAACTACGAGAACATCTACGAGAAGTTCAAGAGCTTCGCCAATCAGCAGTTCACGGTTGAGGGCAACACCTACGGCGTCCCGGCTCGGTGGGGATGGTACGGCTACGCTTACAATACAGCCGAGGTCCCGGACCACGAGCCGAGCTACAAGATCATGTTCGAGTCCGACTACGTGGAGGAGGACCTCGCCGGCGCCATCATCATGTACGACGAGGCCGCCAAGACGATGCCAGTGGCGGCGCTGTATCTCGCCGAGGCCGAGGACGACCCCTCCTACAAGGAGGCGCTCACGGAGAACGACGCGATGACCTTCTCCGAAGAGCAAATCCAGAACATGCGGGACCTGCTCATCGACCAGAAACCCCGCCTGGAAGGGTACATCTCCTCGGACACGACGTACATCCAGCAGTTCCAGCAGGGCAACTTCCTGGTAGGCCACTCCGGCCGCAACGAGATCGTGCGTCTTCAAGAGAACCAGGGCGTCGAGGACGTCGAGTTCGTCGTGCCCCAGGAGGGCGCGATGGCGTGGTACGAGACGGCGGTCGTCTCGTCGGACTCGGAGAACGTCGACACCGCCTGGGAGGTAGTTAACCAGTACATGGCGCCGACCGCCGGCGCCGAGCTGGCCCGGGCGGGGAAGTCGCCCAGCTGTAACCCCGATGTCGCCGACGAGCTCAGCGAGGAGGAGCAGGCGCTGTACGGCCGGATCGACCCCGAACGGATCGAGCAGTTCATACCGTTCAAGGACATCGCCGACGACGTCTCGGACGCGTACTTCAGCGCCTGGGAAGAGGTCAAGGCGTAGGATGGCCGCCCCGGATAGAGACGAAACGTCCCGGGCGACTATCGTCCGGGTGCTGAGCCGCCGGCGTAACACCCTCGGCGTGACGGTCGGCCCCGGAGCGGTCTGGATCGTCCTGTTGTTGGTGGCGCCGCTGGCGTTCATGTCGGCGGTCAGCTTCGCGACCATCGAGAACTTCCAGATCGTCTGGGACCCGACGCTGGAACACTACTACGACCTGTTCGCCGGCGGGACGACCGAGTACTCGCTCGGACCCGTCGGCTTCACGACGACGGCCTTCGAGGAGGCGATCATGCTGTCGTACGCCATCGCGACGGTCGCGACCGTCCTCTGTCTTGTGTTGGCGTTCCCGCTCGCGTACGTCATGGCGCGGCTCAACGACCGGATGTTCAAAATCGTCATCTACCTCGTTCTCCTGCCGTTCTTCACGATGTACCTCGTGCGGGCGTACTCGTGGGTCCTGATGTTCGGCCAGAACGGCATCCTCAATCAGGTCCTCGGCCTCCTCGGCTTCGGCCGGGTCGGAGCGTTCGAGTACGGCCTCCTGCCGGTCATCGTCGGGCTGACACACGCGTACTTCCCGTACATGCTGGTCACACTGTACGCCAGCCTGGACGGGCTGGACTTCACGCTGATCGAGGCCGCCCGCGACCTGGGCGCCTCACGGTTCGAGGTCGTGAAGGACCACATTATCCCGCTCACGATGCCCGGAATCGTCGGCGGCAGTCTCTTCGTGTTCGTCCCGAGCGTCGGGGCGTTCGTCACACCCCAGATCCTCGGGGTCGGAAAGGTCCAGATGATCGGCATCCTCATCGAGAACCGGGCGATCGGAGAGGCGACCAACCCCGCGACCGCCAGCGCCGCGTCGATGGTCGTGGTTGTCTCGGTCGTCGCCGCGCTGTTTCTCGTGTTCCGGTACGTGAGCCTCGACGAACTGGGGGGTGTCTGAGATGGCGACCGAGACTAGCGAGGCCGCCGGAGAGGAGTTCGACGACCGGTTCTTCGACCGGGGCCGCGTCGAGTCGCTGCTGCAGGGCGGACTGTACGGGTTCGCGGTGCTGATGCTGCTGTTCCTGTGGCTGCCCCTGCTGGTCATCATCGTCCTGTCGTTCGTCGAGTCGCCGTCCGTCGTTTCGCCGGGTGGCGTTACGCTGAGCAACTACGGGGGGCTCGCCGGCGACACCGACCTGCACTCCTCGGTCGTGACCAGCTTCAGTATCGCCACGCTGTCGGCGGTGATCGCGACGGTGTTCGGCGTACTCGCGAGCTTCGCGCTCACCCGGTACCGGTTCGAGTTCCGCGAAATCTACCGGACGTTCGGTATCATCCCGATGATCGTTCCGGGCGTCATTCTCGGTGTCGGGCTCCGGTTTTACTTCCAGTCGGTTCCGGGCGTCGACCCTTCGTTCCTGGCGACCGTGCTCACACACTCGCTGTACGGGCTGCCGTTCGTTCTGCTCATCGTCACCGCGCGGCTGTACACCTTCGACGAGTCGCTCGAGGAGGCCGCCCGCGACCTCGGGGCCGACCCGCTGACGACGTTCCGCGACGTTACGCTTCCGGTCATCGCCCCCGCGGTCGGGGCCGGCTTCCTGTTCGCGTGGGTCCGGTCGTTCGAGGACTTCATCCGGGCGCTGTTCGTCAGCGGCATCTCCGCTACGCCGCTGACACAGTGGATGTACGGCAAGATCACGAAGGCGTCAGTGGACAACCTGCTCACGCTGAACGCCGTCTCGACGCTCGTCGTGCTCGGCATCGCGGTCGCGCTCGCCGTCGCGATGAACGTCGGCAACGTCACCGGCTACGTGGCCGGCACCGTCGACGACGACGAGGAGTGACCGCCCCGGTCACTCCGCCTCGTGGAGCCGCTCGCCGCGGTGGAGCCGCGTGGCGATTGAGAAGGTCTGTTCGTGTTCCCGCCGCGTGGGCGTGTGGGCGGCCAGATACCGCGCGCCGGCGACGAGCGCCAGCCGGCGTTCGGCCGCGTCGTCGAGGGCGTCGAACCGGCGGACGGCCGCCGAGACGTTCTGCAGCGTGTGGAAGTCCGCGTCCTCCCGGAGCAGCCCCCGGCCGAGGACGGCCGTCAGGTCGTCGGGGTCGCCGCCGCACTCGAAGTGCTCGGCGACGAGGCGGGCCGCGCGGTTGACCCCGCCCTGCTCGTCGAAGCAGTCCAGCAGCTCCGACCGGACCGTCTCCGGGTCGCGGCCCGGCTCGGCCTCGGGGACGGGCGCCCGCGGACTGTTGAGGAACCGGTCGAGGTAGATGCTCACGGCGCCGTCGAAGCAGGCGCGGTACAGCTCCGTCGCGTCGGTCCGCCCGGCGAGTTCGTGGGCCGCGACGGCGTAGACGAATGTGTGGTGGACGGTGTTCCAGTCGGCGAACTCGTTGTTGGTCGCGAAGTACGCCACCCGGCGGGTCGCCGCGCGGGCGACGGCGTCGGTGAGCTCGCGGCGGGTGGCGCCGGCGGCGATGGCGTCCCGCAGCGCCCCGACGATTGCCTCGGGGTCGTCGCCGAGCAGCGTCTCGACGAAGCCGTCGGGCTCGTCCCACGTCCGGCCGGCGCCGGCGGCGACGAGTTCCTCGAGGTCGTCGTGGGCGTCGAAACACAGCGCGGCGACGTCGACCGGCCCGCGCCACGACGACAGCTCCTCGGAGCGGGTCGCGTCGGTCAGCTGCGGCACCGTCGACGCCAGCACCGCGGCGGCGTGGTCGTCCCACCCCAGGTGGTCGAGCGTCGCCAGGGCGCTGTTGACGAAATCGAGGGTGTGGCTGGCGTTCATGTAGAGGTGGTCGGTGGCGGCCGCCACCAGCAGCTCGACGACCTCGGCGGGCGGCAGCGTCTCGACGGCCGTCAGCAGCGTCCGCTCGGCGCCGTCCGCGTCGCGGACCTCGCAGTTCTCCCGGAACCACGACTTCAGCCGGTCGGCCGGCAGCTCGCGGTTGTCGAAGGCGTGCTGCCGGAACCGGGGCGGCTCGTCGTCGGCGGCGTCGGCCACCGCCCGGACGCCGGCGAACATCGCCCGCCGTCGGTCGCGGCCGGACAGCGCCGGGTACAGCTCCGCGGCGTACGACAGCGACGTGAGGCCACGTCCCCAGCCGGACGCGCGGTACCGCGTGCCGAAGTCGACGGCCGTTTTCAGCGGCGTCCGGAAGCCGTCGGCGCCGTCGCCCGTCCCGGGGTCCGACTGCTCCGCGGCGTCGGCCGCGTCGTCGATGCCGATGACGGCCTTCGCCTGCACGAGCGTGATGTTCTCCTGGAGGCCGTCGGCGAGGCGGTTGCGCCACCGCGTCGCCGGCGGGACCGTCGGTTCCGGGTCGGGGTCGAGGTAGACGGTGTCGTCGTCGACCGCGACGGGGAACGTCTGGACGTCGTCGGCCCACGGGTCGAAGGTGTCGCCCTCCTGGAGCTCGAACCGGGCGTGGTGCCAGTGACAGGTCAGAACGCCCTCCTCGACGGTCCCCTCGGCCAGCGGAAAGCCCATGTGCGGACAGCGGTTGTCGACCGCGTGGACCTCCCCCTCGTGGTAGAACAGCGCGACCGCACGGCCGTCCTGCTGGACGACCGTCCGGCCCTCGGCCTCGAGGTCACTCCGGTCGCAGACGGGGACGTAGTCGTCGTCGACTGACATACCTCGAGGAGAGGGCTGCCGCGTGATAACCGTTGTCTGAACGGCATTTTTGTTGGAATATCGATACTTCGGGGGCGCCGACCCGTTCTTTTGAAGTGTCTCAACCGCTTACGAACGGTAACGGATGAGCGAGGACTTCTACTCGGTGCTGGGCGTCGAGCGCGACGCGAGCGAGGACGAAATCAAACAGGCCTACCGGCAGAAGGCCTCGGAGTACCACCCGGACGTCTCCGACGACCCGAACGCCGAGGAGAAGTTCAAGCGGATACAGGAGGCCAAGGAGGTGCTGCTCGACGACGAGAAGCGCCGGATGTACGACCAGATGGGCCACGAGCGCTTCAAGCAGGCCGACAAGCGCGGCGCCACCGACGACGGCGGCGGCCGCGGCGGCGGGATGGGTGGGGGTCCGTTCGGCGGCGCCGGCGACATGAACGACATCTTCGAGCAGTTCTTCGGCGGCGGCAGCGGCGGCCGCGGCTCCCGGTCCGGCGGCCAGCAGGGCGCCGACCTCAAGACGCGGCTGTCGGTCGACCTCGAGGACGCCTACGAGGGCGTCACGAAGCAGTTGACCGTCACCCGTCCGGAGCGGTGTCCGGAGTGCAGCGGCGAGGGCCACCCGCCGGACGCCGACTCCCGGACCTGTTCGGCCTGCAACGGGCGCGGCCAGCAGCGGACCGTCCGGCAGACCCCGCTGGGCCGCGTCCAGCAGACCCAGACCTGTCCGCAGTGCGACGGCCGCGGGCGGGTGTACGCCGAGACCTGCTCGACGTGCCGCGGCGACGGCCAGGTGCGCAACGAGGCGACGCTGCAGGTCGAGGTGCCCGCCGGCATCCAGGACGGCCAGACGCTGCGGATGAACGGCGAGGGCGCCCCCGGCGAGGGCGGCGGCCGCGACGGCGACCTGCTCGTCGAGATCGCCGTCGAGGACCACGACGAGTTCGAGCGCGACGGCGACGACCTCCGGCACCGGATGGCGATCTCCTTCCCGCAGGCGGTCTTCGGCGACACCGTCGAGGTGCCGACCCTCGACGGCACCGTCGAGATGGACGTCCCGACCGGCACGCAGAGCGGCGAGACGTTCCGGCTCCGCAACAAGGGGATGCCCCGCCTCCAGGGTCGGGGGCACGGCGACCTCTACGTGAAGGTGCAGGTCGTCACCCCCGAGAGCCTCAACGAGGAACAGCGGGAGGCCCTGGAGGCGTTCGCCGAGGCCGGCGGCGAGGAGATTGACGTCGACCAGGGGTTCTTCGAGAAGCTGAAGAACTCCTTCTGAGCGCCGTCAGCGGACGGTGAACGTCGGCTCGGTGACGTTCTCGCTTTTGCACTCCGGACACCGCGACGGCCGGTTGGTCAGGTCGTCGAACCCATCGAAGCCGCAGTCCCGACACGCCGGCGGCGCCGCCAGCAGCTGCTCGTCGGCGTCCTCCAGCGACCGCGCGATGTGTTCGACGTGGGACAGCGCCGTGGCGGTCGTTATCTCGAACTCCTCGGCCAGCCGGCTGGCGTCGGCCGTTTCGGCCCGCAGGAAGTCGGCGATGCGCTGCCGGGTGGTCCGCTCTGCACCCTGCATACGCCCTCTGTGGCGGCGAGCGGTAAAACGCTACTGCCGGCACGAGGATTGAATTACGGTGGCGGGACCATCGCCGCCGTGACGTGAACACCGCGGCGGTCCGTCCTGGCGGGTGTGCGGGACGCGGGCCGTCGGTACGGAGATGTCCCGCCTGCTCGCCTACTCGCCCAGCCGCGCGTCCGTGATGTGCAGCGAACCGCGCGTGCCGTCGAACTCGGTCTCGTAGTCGAGTTCGATGGGTCGGTCCATGTGCGGTCCGTCGGTGACGAGCGTCTCGAACTCGCCGCCCTCGCCGAGGACGTGGACGCCGTACTCCTCGTTGAGCGCCGTCAGTTCTCCGAGCGCATCGGCGTCGAGCGTCCGACCGAGCCACGACTCGTCGAGGCCGTAGGCGGCCACGCGGACGACGGTGATCTCGAAGCCGGCCGACAGCATCTCCTCGGCGAGCGCACGGGGGTCCTCCTGCCACAGCGGCGCGAACAGCTCGGCGTCGAGGCGGTCGCACATCGCCTCGATGCGGGTCGTCTGGTAGCTGCTCTCGACGGCCCCGGCGGTGACGCCGCCGATGCCGCCGAGTTCGTCGGCCAACTCGACGAGAGCGTCCTCGAGCGGCTCCAGCTCCCGGTCGCCGCGGGCAGACGAGTCCTCCCGCTCGTCGGCGTCGGCCTCGAAGTCCTCCGGCCGGACGTCGACCAGCGGGAGTCCGATGCTCTCGGCGGCCAGCGACGCCAGCTCCGTCGCGGGAACGTGGTACATGAACGACTCGCCAGCCGGATGGACGGTCACCAGCCGCTCGACCGGCCTGTCGGTCTCGAGAGCGCGGTACAGCGCCCACGAGGAGTCCTTGCCGCCGGAAAAGAGGCTCACCCACGGGTCCATGGATGCGGTACTCGGGCGGCGGGCATATGACCGTCGGTCCGCTTACTCGGGAAGTTCGCCCAGTCCGGCCCCGGAGTCGTTCATCCGGGAGGCGAAGGCGACGCCGAGGAAGCTCACGAGGATGCCGGCGGCGACGTACGCCGCCAGCCGCGACCAGATCGAGAGGACGAACCCCTCGACCGAGACGGGTCCGACGGCCACCGGCGGGACCGACAGCGAGGCGAAGATGCCGGCCCGCTCGAGGAAGTAACCGGTGAAGCCGCGGACGACCAGTCCGATGGCGACGACGCCGAACGGGAGGTTCATGAGCGCCGCGGAGACGCTCTGCTCGCCCAGCAGCGCGTCGATGAGCCGCCCCGTGGCCGCCGCCAGCGCCGCCGCCGCGAACCAGGGGACGCTGTCGTAGACGAACCGGAGCCCGAGCAGTATCTCGCTGGGTTCCTGCATCCCGTCGACGCTGATGACGCCGGCGAAGACGCCGATCAGCGCTAGCCCCGCGCCGACGACGTAGGTGACGATCGACACCTGCCCGGAGTAGAAGGCCGCCCGCACCCGGCCGGGCAGCGTCGAGACGAAGTCGTCGATGCCGAGCCCCTTGTAGAGGAGGAAGATGCCGATGACGGCGGCGATGGCCGACACGGCGACCGTCACGCTGTTGGCGAACAGCAACAGCACCGGAAACGCCAGCAGGGCCGCACCGACCGGAACCAGCACCGTCCCGCGGAGCTCCTCGTCGCCGAGGAACTGCTTCAGGAGGTAGTACGTCGACTGGATGTCGTGGGACTGGCGGACGACCACCCGGTCGACGGCGTCGACCTGGACGCGGCTCTCGATGATCGGGACGAGCCGCTCGTCGCTGGCGGAGTCGGTGACGACGACCGCCGCGTCGGGGTCGTACTCGGCGACCAGCCGGTCGGTCTGTCGGGCGACGGCGCGGTCGCTGTCAACCCCGTCGCCGCCGCCGGAGACGACCGCGATGACGGACTCCTCGCCCTCGTCGCGGAGGTTGCGGGCGACCCGGAGCGTCTCCAGCAGGCAGTTGACCCGGCTGTCCTCCGGGTCGTCGACGCCGACGTCGGTGACGAGCGCCTGGACGGCCTCCCAGCCGACGACGGGCCCGGCCGGCCCCAGCCCCCCGTCGCGGTCGACGTACACCACCAGCGTGCTCACGCCGGAGGATTCGCTCGCGCGAATAAAAGTTTTCAGGAGCGACGGCCGCTACACCCGGAACCGGAACTCGCCGTCGGCGTCGGCGAACCGGCTGGCGACGCCGGCGCCGGCCGCGTAGGCGACCCGCTCGGCGCCGCCGCGGAGCCGCTCGGCGAGGCCGGCGGTCGGCTCCAGTTCCGTCGTCTCGACGGGTTCCTCGAGCAGTTCCTCGACCCGCTCCTCGACGTCCTCCCGCGTCCCGAGGTCGTCGACGAGCCCCATCTCGTGGGCGTCGGTCCCGAGGAAGACCTTGGCCTCGGTCGCCCGGAGGTCCTCTTCGTCAATCCCGCGGCCCTCGGCGGCGGTCTCGACGAACTGGTCGTAGTAACCGTCGACGATACCCTGCAGGTACTCCCGCTCGTCGTCGTCGAGGTCTGTGAACGGCGAGCCGGCCTCCTTGTAGTCGCCGGCGGCGAGCTGTTCGTACTCGAGACCGACCTCCTCGAGCAGCTCCGCGGCGGTGACCCGCGAGCCGCGGACGCCGACCGAGCCGACGATGGAGCCTTCCCGGGCCCACAGCTCGTCGCAGCCGCTTGCGATCCAGTAGCCGCCGCTGGCACAGGTGTCGGTCGCGTAGGCGACCGTCGGCCCGTCGAACCGCTCGGCCGCCAGCCGGATGTCGTCGCTGGGGACGACCGCGCCGCCGGGCGTGTTCAGCCGCAGCAGCAGCGCCTCGGCGTTGTCGTCGTCGTCGGCCGTTTCGATGAGTTCGACGATGTCGTCGGCGCCGGGCGTCCCGGGAGAGGTCGGCGGCACCCCGCCACCCCCTCCGTCGCGGGTGATCGGTCCCTCGACGGCCACCTCGGCGACGTTGTACTCCGGCAGGAGGCTCCGTGCGACGTTACCGCCGACCCGGAGCCCGACGACGGCAGCGCCGACGGCGAGCAGGACGCCGAGCAGTTCGGCGGTCGAGGCCGGCGTCCGGAAGAACAGCGCCCAGCCGACGACGGCCGCGACGGCCGCGACGGCCAGTACGATCACCGCGCGAGCGAGCGCTCTGAGCTGGCTCATACGACGAACCGACGGCCGGCTCGCTGTTAAAGTGTGGGCGGCCGCGCCCGCAGTCGGGGTCGGCGCCGGGGGCCGAGCTCA
>JAHENN010000167.1 GCA_018609665.1 Haloarculaceae archaeon
CGGCGACGGCGACGGCGGGCGGCCGCTGGAGGAGGCGCTGTCGTCGGCGGAGGCGGCCCTCGACGAGCGGCTCGGGCCGGTCGCCGCCGTCGCCGAGGCGGAGTCGTTCCCGGTGCCGTACTACCTGTCGACGCTCGCGTCGACGCCGTTCGCCGACGCCGACCCGCCCGACCACGCCGCCGGCGTCGGCCGGGAGTGGGACCCGGCGTTCATGCGGGCACTCGGGGAGGCGCTGGAGCGGTACGCGGCGGCCGTCTACCGGACTAAAAACCTCCCGGCGGAGCCGGAATCGCCGGTCGCCCCGGAGCGGTTCGTCGGGCCGGGCGAGCCCGTCGAGGCGACGGCGGTCGACGCCTGGCACGGCGCCGAGCACCTGGGGTCGAGCGAGACGGTGCAGTTACCCGCCGAACTGGTCGTCTTCCCGCCGCCGGCACGGCGGATACGGCCGGCGATCACGACCGGACTGGGGCTCGGCAACAGCGGCGTCGAGGCGCTGCTGTCGGGGCTGTACGAGGTCGTCGAGCGGGACGCGGCGATGCTGTCGTGGTACTCGACGGACGAGCCGGCCGGGCTGGCCGTCGACGACGGGGGGTTCGAGACGCTCGCCGCCCGGGCCGAAAGCGAGGGGCTGTCGGCGACGGCGCTGCTGCTCACCCAGGACGTCGACGTGCCGGTCGTGGCGGCCTGCGTCCACCGCGACGGCGAGTGGCCGCAGTTCGCGGCCGGGTCGTCGGCGTCGCTGGACCCCGGGGCGGCGGCCCGGGGGGCGCTGGCGGAGGCGATACAGAACTGGCTGGAGCTGCGCCGGATGGGACCGGACCGGGCCGCCGAAGAGCCGGGCGCCATCGGGCGGTACGCCGACTTCCCGGAGCCGGCCCGCGAGTTCGTCGACCCGGCGACGACGCTGCCGGCGGCGGCGGTCGCCCCGGAGCCGGTCCCGGACGGCCGGGCGGAGCTGGAGGCCCTCCTCGAGCGGGTCGCGGCGGCCGGCCTCGACGCCTACGGCGCCCGGCTCACCCCCCGGGACGTCGACGCGCTCGGCTTCGAGGCCGTCCGGGTCGCCGTCCCGGCCGCACAGCCGCTGTTCACCGACGACCCGTACTTCGGCGAGCGGGCCGAGACGGTCCCGGCGACCCTCGGCTTCGATCCCCGGCCGGAGCGGCCCCACCACCCGTTCCCCTGACCGGCTCGCGGTTCGGAACGCGGCGCAGGTATTTGAGTGGGACCGTCCTACGCTCTGCAACGACGATGAGACGCGGGCACAGGGAGCGGGCGTTGCGGGCGCTCAACAGTTTCTCCGCGGAGATCGCGGAGTGTACGGAGCCGGCGGCGGTCTGCGAGCGCACCGTCGAGGCCGCCGACGACATCCTCGATTTCGACATCTGCGCGGTCAACCTGGAGTCGGAGGGGCTGCTCGAGGTGCGGGCCATCTCCGACTCGACGCCCCCGGAGGACGTCGAGCCGATGGCCGTCGACGAGGGGCTGGTCGGGCTGACCTACCGAACGGGCGAGTCGTACCTGACCGCGGACCTCGAGGCGATGCCGGCGGCCGAGCCGGCGGGGTCGTACCGGTCGGCGGTGAGCGTCCCGGTCGGGGACCGCGGCACCCTCCAGACGGTCGCCGAGGCGACGGACGCCTTCGACGAGACCGACGTCGAGCTGGCGGAGCTTCTGGCGACCCACTGTGCGGCGGCCCTGGACCGCATCGACCGCGCCGGGGAACTCCGGGAGCGAACCCGGCAGCTCGAACGGAAGAACCGCCGGCTCGACCGGTTCGCGGGCGTCGTCAGCCACGACCTCCGGAACCCGCTGTCGGTGATGGACGGCTACGTCGACCTCGCCGAGCGGACGGGCGAGCCGGAGCACTTCGAGCGGTGCCGGCGGGCGGTCGCCCGGATGCGGACGCTGACGGACGACCTGCTGACGCTGGCACGGGAAGGGGAGTCCGTCGACGAGGTCGAGCCGGTGTCGCTGGCGTCGGTGGCCGCCGACTGCTGGGAGACGGTCCGGACCGACGACGCGGCGCTGGAGGTGACGGCCGACCACGAGTTCGCCGCCGACCGCGCGCGGACCAGACAGGTCCTCGAGAACCTCTTCCGCAACGCCGTCGAGCACGGCTCCACGAGCAGCCGGCCGGAGGCCGACGACGCCGGAAGCGAACGCGCTTCCGAGCCCTCGGTCGCTGACGCTCCCGAGGACGCCGCGGAACACAGTTCCGCGATCCCTCCCTCGCAGGCTCGGGAGGACGCCGTCGAGCACGGCGACGATGTCGACGTCGTGGTCGGGCCGCTGGCCGACGGCGACGGCTTCTTCGTCGCCGACGACGGGCCGGGCATCCCCGAGGCCGACCGCGAGGCGGTCTTCGACGTCGGTATGACGACCCGGGAGTCGGGGACGGGCGTCGGGCTAAGTATCGTCCGGACCGTCGCCGAGGCCCACGGCTGGTCGGTCGCCGTCGCCGAGAGCGCCGACGGCGGCGCACGGTTCGAGTTCACCGACGTTGCCCCGCCCTGACGCCGCCGGACCCTTTTTCACCTCCGCGGGCCGGGACCCGACATGGACGGCCCGACGGCTCCGGCACAGACGGGCAACGTGAGCGCCGGCGGCGGCGCGCTGAGCCGGCCGGCGTGGCTCCCGGAGCTCGTGCCGACGCCGCTGTTCCGGCTGGTCGTCGCCCTCGCGGCTGTCGCCGTCGCCTACTACTGCGCGCGGCTGGCCCGGCAGGCGCTCGGCCGCCGCGTCGCCCGCCGGTTCAAGCGGCCCTCGGTGAGCCGCACCATCCTCGGGGCCATCCAGGCGTCGGTCGTCGTCGTGGGCGTCATCGTCGGGCTGGGCGTCTTCGGCTTCCGGCTCGGGAACCTGGCGCTGTCGGTCGGCGTCTTCTCTGCCGTCGTCGGCATCGTGCTGGCACCCATCATCGGGAACGTCCTCAGCGGCATCTTCATCCTGAACGAACAGCCGTACGAGATCGGCGACATGGTCGAGCTGTCCGACGTCGACACCAAGGGGTTCGTCGAGGAAATCACGCTGCTGTACACGAAGGTGTTCACCCTCGACAACACGTTCCTCGTGCTGCCGAACGGGTCGATGCGGGAGCGGGACGTCGTCAACTACTCCGCGGAGGACGCCCGAATCCGGATGACGCTGGAGGTCGGCGTCACCTACGAGAGCGACCTGGAGACGGCGCGGGCCCAGATGGAGGCGGCCGCGAGCGGGGTCGACCGGGTAATCGAGGGCGGCCCGGACATCCGGGTCGGCAGCGCCCGGTACCCCGCGGCGCCGACCTGTTACATCCGGCAGTTCGGCGACAGCGAGGTACTGCTGCGGCTGCGGTACTGGGTCGAGGAGCCGTACAAGCAGACGGCGGTCCGGTCGGCGGTGATGACGAACGTCTGGCGCCGGTTCGACGACCACGACATCGAAATCCCGTACCCCCACCGGCACATGGTGTTCGACGACACCAGCGGCGACCTGTCGGTGACGACGCGGGACGGCCGCCCCGGGACGGACGAAGAGCGGGAGCAGACGTCGGCGGAGGGCGGCGCGACCCGTCGGGACGACGGCGCTACGGACTCGCGGTGATGACCTCGCAGCTCAGCTCGCGCCGGAGGAACCCCTCGACGTCGGGGTCGTCGAGCAGCCGGCGCACCGCCCGCCGCCACCGGCTCGTCTGCTTGCGGCCGATGACGACGTAGTCGGCGTCCTCGCCGGCCACCTCGTCGAGGATGGTCTCCTCGACCAGAAAGCCCGACCGGACGACGTACCGGGCCCGCTCGAGCCGGCCGACGGCCCGCTCGACGGCGGCCTTCAGCTCCGCCCGCGTGACGTCGCCGTCCGACTGATACAGGTCGACGTGAAGCACCGTCAGGTCGGCGTCGTGTTCGGCGGCCACCTCCGTCGCCCGCTCCAGCGTTGCCCGCGAGTGGTCCGACAGCGGGTAGCGGACGGGGACGACGACCAGTGTCATCGTGCGTTCGCAGCGGCCGGCGCCGGGTGAACGTTGCGGTTCACCGGCTCAGAGCCCCCGCCGGACGATGCGGCCCTCGACGGCCGGCTCGAGGCCGACCGTCCGGGCGTAGTCGACCAGCACCTCGTGCTGCGGCCCGTAGCGGGCGACCGGCTCGCGGCCGGTGAGCGTCGGGAACTCGGCGTCGGTCTCCAGCAGGAACGCCGAGACCGCCAGCCGGTAGCGGGCCTCGTCGTCGACCGGCTCGCCGTCGACCCGCGCCGACAGCAGCGTGTCGTCGGCGTGGTCGTAGCGGAGCCGCGCCCCGGAGACGTGGGCGTGCCACCAGTCGGCCTCGCCGAAGCCGGTCGTGTCGGCGGCCTCCCGGAACGTCGACCGCAGCGCCCGGCCGGAGACGTCGACGACGGCCACCGGCTCGCTGAACGGCACCAGGCCGACCAGGTCGGCGACGGTCACCTCGCCGGCCAGCGGCGGCCCCGTCCGGATGCCGCCGCTGTTCTGCAGGCCGACGACCGGCGGCGTCGTCCCGAGGTCCCGCCCGGCGGCCCACCGGTAGGCGTCGGCGACGAGGTTGCCGACGCGGCTCTCGCCGCGGAACGCCTCCGTTTCGGTGCGCTCGATGGGGTCGTCGACCCGGGCGACGACCTCGTCGAGGCCGGCTTCGTCGAGCCGGCGGCGGTACCGCTCGGCCAGCGCCGCCTCGAGCGGGCCGTCGGCGACGGCGTGGCGGGTCACCGACCGGTCGGCGAGGTCCACCTCCAGTACCGTCCGGCCGCCGTCGCCCGGCCGGGTCAGCAGCGTCCCCCCGACGCGCTCGATCCGCTCGGAGTGGACGTGGCCGCCCAGAACGACGTCGACGTCGCAGGCGGCCGCCAGGCGGTCGTCGGCGCGGCCGAGATGCGACAGCACGACGACGTCGTCGGGGTCGTCCATCGCCGCGACGGCTCGCCGGGTGGCCTCGACCGGGTCGTCGAACGCGAGGGCGCCGGCGTCGTCGGTGCCGGAGGGGGTCGTCGGGTCCGTCAGCCCGAGGAAGCCGACGCGTCGGCCGTCGACGCGCCGGACGGCCCAGGGGTCGGCGCCGGCGACGGGGCCGCCGTCGAGCGAGACGTTCGCCGAGAGCCACCGCTGTGGGGACCGCGCGACGAGCTCGGCCGTCCGGCCGAGGCCGAAGTCGAAATCGTGGTTGCCGAACGTCGAGAAATCCGGGTCGGCGGCCGCAAAGAAGTCCAGCGCCTGCCCGCCGCGGGTGACGAGCGGGAGCACGCCGGGGGCGACGTTGTCGCCGGTGCCGCAGACGACGGTGTCGTCGCCGTCCAGTTCCCGGACCAGCCCCGCCAGCCGCGCGATCCGCTCGGGGTCGTCGTGGGCGTTCTCGACGTCGGAGTAGTGGAGGAGACGCACGTCGGAACGACGGCCGGCGGCCGCAAAACCGTGTCGAGACCGTGAGCGTTTTGCCCGCGGGCGGCCTCTCGTCGGCATGGAACGACGACGCGGTCCCGACGGCGAGCCGCTCTACCTCGCCGACCGGGCCGAACGCGGCAACAAGGGACCGTTCCGCGTGGTCTACGCCGAACCCGACGGCGAGCGCCGCTGGGGCTTCTACTGTGCGAACTGTGAGTCGTTCGACAACGCCGTCGACTCGATGGGGCGCATCCAGTGTAACGTCTGCTCGAACTTCCACAAGGCCGAGGAGTGGGACGCCGCCCACGAGTAATCCGACCGACAGGTTCCGGGCAAAGTCGCCGCCACCGCCTCCGCCCGCGGCACCGGCGGACGTACAGGTCACCGAACAAGTACGTGCGAATGTTTATTCCGAAGTACGCGTAACTCCGAACGAATGGGAGCCGTTAGCACATCCCTGATCGAGGAGGCACGCACCATCTTCAGCAACCTCGGCTACGAGGTCACCGACGACGGGGACGAACTCCGCGCCGAGCGGAAGTGGCGGACCGTCCACGTCACGACCGCCGACCCGGAGCAGGCGGCCACAGACGGCCGGCTCCGGTGTTTCGTCGCCCGAGCCGAGCGGGCGGCCGACGTCCGCGAGCGGCTCCTCGCGGCCGAACCGGAGTACGACTGGGCGGTCATCAGCGTCGACGACGACGACTACCGCGTGCTCCACCCGGACGCCGACGTGCTCCCGGCGCCCTGACCGGCGGCCAGGCTAGCTTTACAACCCCTCCGGTGCAAGCCGCGTACATGGTATTCAAGAAGATCACGCTGATCGGCACGAGCGAGGAGAGCTTCGACGCGGCCGTCGACGACGCCATCGACCGGGCCGACGCCACGCTGGACAACGTCTGCTGGGTCGAGGTCGAGGAGATGGGCGTCGAACTCGACACCGCCGACGACCGGGAGTACCAGGCGGAGGTCGAGGTCGCCTTCGAGCTGGAGTAGTCAGGTCCGGAACGACTCCCCGCAGCCGCACTCGCTTTCGACGTTGGGGTTGTCGACGTGGAAGCCGGCGCCCTGGAGGCCGCCCTCGAAGTCCAGCCGGGAGCCGTCGACGTAGTTCTGGCTGGCGGGGTCGACGAAGACGCGGAGCCCGTGGTGTCGGGTGACGGCGTCGTCCTCCTCGGGTTCGAGGTCGAACCGGAGGCCGTAGGACAGCCCCGCACAGCCGCCCTGCTTGACGAACAGCCGGAGCCCCGCCTCGTCGGGGTCGTACCCCTCCTGTTCGATGAGCTCCAGCGCCTGTTCGGCGGCCGCCTCGGTCACGACGACGGGGTCGCCGGCGTCTCCGTCGCCCGGGTCGGCGGTCTGACTCATGCGAGCCGATAGCGCGGCGACGGGTATAACGGTGACGCCACGCCGCCCGCCCGGTTGAAAAGCGTTAAGTCCGGCGCGGAGGTACGCCTGCCTGCGGGTCGGTGGTCTAGGCCGGTTATGACACCTCCTTCACACGGAGGAAGTCGGCGGTTCGAATCCGCCCCGACCCACTGAGTTCCCGAACGCAGTGAGAGACGAAGCGGAGAGCCGGCGGACTCGAGCCCTGCCACGAGCGAGCGGAGCGAGCGAAGTGGGTCCGGTTCGAATCCGCCCGGCCCACTGACACCGAGCGCAGCGGGAGGCGGAGCGGAGGGCCGTCGATTCGGACCGGGAGAATCCCGCTCGGCGAGCGTGAGGAGCGCGACGACATCCGGGGCGGCTCTCCCGACCCGCGGAGCTCTCGACGGCGGTGACGACGGCGACGACGGCGGCCCGGCCCCGACGAGCGGCTCCCGCCCGGCCGCCACCGACGACTGACTCCGGTGCGGTCTTGTGCCGGCAGTCCGTGGCGCCGGCATGAACGTTCTGGTGCTCGGCGACAGCGTCCCCGACGGCGCCCGGACGGACGCCCCGGGGTGGCCGCGCCGGCTTCCCGACTGCCTCCCGGACCGCGAGGTGGACGTGACGGTCCGCGCCGACATGTCGACGGAACTCGCGGCGCTGGCCGACGCGACGGTCCCGGACGAGCAGGCGGTCGTGGTCGTCCACGCGGGGCACAACGACGCCCAGCTCGGCGGCGGCGACCCCCGCGTCCCCGAGGAGCGGTTCCGGGCGGCGGCGGCCGAGCTGGACGAACGACTCGCCGGGTCGGCAGCCGTCGCCCGGCACGCCTTCGTCGGGCTGGTGCCGCTGCTGCCGCTCGGGGAGTCGGGGGCGGTGCCGTTTTCCGACGCCCAGCCGGCGCGAAGCCTTGAGTACGACGACGCGCTCGCGGAGTCGGTCGGGACGCACCTGCCGGTCGCGCGGCCGGTCGAGGCGTGGCACGACCGGACGGCCGACGGCGTCCACCCGAACGACGCGGGCCACGCCCACCTGGCCGACCGGGTGGCCGACTGGCTCCGGGCGGCGTAGTCAGACGAAGAGGACCGCCGCCACGAGGAACGTGTTGCCGACGGTGGCGAGGTCGGCCGTGGCCTGGACGCGGGGGGAGACGTCGGCGGCGAACCGGCCGGCCGACAGCGCCTCCGAGGGGGCGGCGGCGACGCCGACGTCGCCGGCCGACAGCGACCCCCAGTAGGCGCAGGCCGCCAGCGCGGCGAGCGCC
>JAHENN010000168.1 GCA_018609665.1 Haloarculaceae archaeon
GCTGCGGGTCGTCTCCGTCGAGCGCGGCCACGACCCCCGTGAGTTCTCCCTGGTCGCCTTCGGCGGCGCCGGCCCGCTGCACGCCGCCGCCGTCGCCGCCGAGGTCGGCGTCCCGGAGGTGCTCGTCCCCCGGGCGGCCGGCGTCCTGTCGGCGTTCGGGCTGCTGGTCTCGGACGTCACCCACGAGACGGCCCGCTCGCGGGTCCGGCCGTGGGACGACGTCGAGGCCGACGACGTGGAGCGGCTGTTCCGCGAGTCCGAGCGGGCGGGCGCCGACCGGGTGCCCGAGGACCTCCCGGTCGAGCACGACCGCTACCTCGACCTGCGCTACGCGGGCCAGTCGTTCGACCTCCGGGTGCCGGCGCCGTCGCCGGTCGACGACGACGCGCTGGCGGCCGTCGCCGACCGGTTCCACGACCGCCACGCCGAGCGGTACGGCCACGCGGCGCCCGACGAGCCGCTGGAGCTGGTCGCCGTCCGGGTCCGGACCCGCGGCGTCGTCGAGCCGCCCGGCCCGGCGCCGCCGGCCGACGGCGACGGCGCGGCCCGGGAGACGCGAACCGTCAGGTTCGACGCCGACCGCGAGACGCCGGTCTACGACCGCGGGGCGCTCCCGCCGGGGGCGACCGTCGACGGGCCGGCCGTCGTCGAGGGGCCCGACGCGACGACGGTCCTCCGGCCGGCCGACGCACTCGCGGTCGCCGACGACGGGACGCTCCGGATCGAGGTGGGCCGATGAGCGACGAGGGGATCGACCCGGTGACGCTGGAGGTGGTCCGCAACGGCTGTGCGGCGGTCTGCGAGGAGATGAACGCGACGCTGGTCCGGACGAGCTACTCGCCGAACGTCAAGGAGCGGCAGGACTGCTCGTGTGCGCTGTTCGATGCCGACGGACGGCTGGCCGCGCAGGCGGAGACCCTGCCGGTCCACCTCGGGGCGATGCCCTTCTCGGTGGCGGCGGCGCTGGAGACCCACCCGCCGGCGACGCTGGAGCCCGGCGACGCCGTGCTGTCGAACGACCCCTACGAGGGCGGCGCCCACCTGCCGGACCTGACGCTCGTGACGCCGGTCTTCGTCGACCGGGCGCTCGTCGCGTTCGCGGCCAACCGCGCCCACCACGCCGATGTCGGCGGCGCGACGGCCGGCAGCGTCGGCGCCGACTCGACCGAGATCTACGAGGAGGGCCTCCGGATTCCGCCGGTGAAGCTGCTGGCGGGCGGCGAGGAGCAGCGGGCCGTCTACGACCTGATCGAGCGGAACGTCCGGACGCCCGCCGAGCGCCGCGGCGACCTCCGGGCGCAGGTCGCCGCCAACGAGACCGGCGTCGAGCGGGTCCGCGAGCTGGTCGAGCGGTACGGCCGCGGGACGTTCGCCGACGCGCTCGCGGAGCTGCAGGACTACTCCGAGCGGCGGATGCGGTCGGAACTGTCGGCGATCCCGGACGGCGACTACCGCTTCGAGGACGCCCTCGACGGGGACGGCCGCGGCGCCGAGGACCTGCCGGTGGTCGCGACGGTGACGGTCGACGGCGACGCCGTGACCGTCGACTTCGCCGGGACGGCCGCCCAGACCGCCGGCCCGGTCAACGCCGTCTTCGCGGTGACGGCGTCGGCGACGTACTACGCGGTCCGGGCGGTGACGGACCCGGACATCCCGCCGAACGCCGGCTGCTACCGGCCGGTCGACGTCGAGACGCCGTCCGGGAGCCTCGTCGACCCGGAGCCGCCGGCGGCGGTCGTCGGCGGCAACCTCGAGACCTCCCAGCGCGTGACCGACGTCGTCCTCGGGGCGTTCGCCGAGGCCGTCCCCGAGCGGGCCGTCGCCGCCGGCCAGGGGACGATGAACAACGTCACCTTCGGCGGGACCGACGGCGAGGTGGGCAGCGACGGGGACGTGGACAGCGATGCTGACGAAGACGGAGACGGGAGCGGGAACGGCGACGCCTTCGCCTTCTACGAGACGCAGGCCGGCGGCGCCGGCGCCGGCGCCGGCGGCGACGGGATGGACGCCGTCCACGTCCACATGAGCAACACGCTGAACACGCCGGCGGAGGTGCTGGAGACGGCGTACCCGCTGCGGGTACGGCGGTACGAGCTGCGGCCGGACACGGGCGGCGCCGGCCGCCACCGCGGCGGCCTCGGCCTCCGGCGGGATATCGAGGTCCTGACGGACGCGGTCTGCAGCCTGCTGGCCGACCGCCAGCGCCACGCCCCGTACGGGCTGGCGGGCGGCGAGGCCGGCGCGACGGGCGCGACGTACCTGCTGGACGGCGGCGACGACCGGCGGCTGGACGCCAAGTCGACCCACCGGCTGTCGGCGGGCGACGTGGTCAGCCTCCGGACGCCCGGCGGCGGCGGCTACGGCGACCCGACCGAGCGGGACGCCGACGCCGTCGCCCGCGACCTGCGGCTCGGGAAAATATCCGCCGAGGCGGCGCGGGAGGCGTACGACCACGGGGAGGAGTGACGCGACGCCGTCGCGCGGGCGACACGGCCGGCGGCAGTTGCCGGCGGCGGATGGAGCCGCAAACGGCCAAACGTTATGCCCGGGGGCTCCGACGCCACCCCCATGCCGTACAGCTACGAGCCGCACCACTTCGAGGACCTCGAGGAGGGCCAGACCTTCGAGAGCGCCGGCCGGACCATCACGGAGACGGACTTCCACATGCACTCGATGTTCACCGGCGACTGGACGGAACTGCACACCAACACGGAGTACGCCGAGGAGGGGCCGTTCGGCGCCCGCATCGCCCAGGGCCCGATGACGTTCATCGTCGCCACGGGACTGTTCCAGCGGACCGGCATCGTCGAGCGGACCGTCGTCGCCTTCCTCGGGATGAACTACATGGACGTCCCGAACCCGGTGTTCATCGGCGACACCCTCAGCGCCGTCTACGAGTGCGCCGAGAAGCGGGAGCTCGACAGCCGCGACGACGCCGGCTACGTCGAAATCGACACCCGCATGACCAACCAGGACGACGAGTCGGTGTTCGAGGGCGACATGAAGTTCCTGTTCAAGCGTCGCGAGTAGTCACTCAGGGCGGTCGGCCTCCAGAGCGAGTCGGAGCCGCTCGATGTCGGCCAGCCGGTCGTCGTCGTCGGGCTGGTCGGCGGCCGACTCGAGGGCCGTCGAGACCGCCTCGAGGTCCGACTCCAGCGCCGCCAGCCGGTCGCGGACGACGGCCGCGTCGCCGTCGGTCGAGCCGTCGGACAGCCCCTCGGCCAGCCGCTCGGCCCGGCCGGCGATGGTCTCCAGCCGGCGGTCGACGGTCGACGGCGCGGGGTCGTCGGCGGCGTCGACCCCGACGACGTCGTCGACCGGGCCGAGGTCGTCGTCGGGGTCGACGGCCGCCACCGACGGCAGCTCGACGCGAACGTCCCCGGGCGGGCCGGACAGCTCCAGTCCGTAGCCGAACCGCGCGGACCCGCCGGCGACCGTGACGGTCGCGGTGAC
>JAHENN010000169.1 GCA_018609665.1 Haloarculaceae archaeon
AGTGGGACCGCCGAGACTCGAACTCGGGTCCAACGCACCCCATGCGCAGAGGATACCACTACCCCACGGTCCCGTGCGTGTTCAGGCAGGACGGACGCGGGTTTAACCTCTTCGTTTCCCCGTCGGCTCAGACGAGCACCCGTTCGAGTTCGGCGACGAGGCCCGTCTCGGCGTCGGGATCGCCGGCGAGGTGGCCGAGACACACCGCCGCGCCGTCGGGTGTGTAGCAGGCGACCAGCGCGCCCGTCTCGGCGTCGCCGAGGTCGGCGTCGACGACGCCCGGGGCGTACACCGGGGCGCCGTTGGCGATTTCGCGGGCGGCCGAGCGGGCGACCGTCAGGCTCGGCAGGTCGGCCAGCGCCCGCTCGGCCGGCCGGACGACCTGCCGGAGGAGGTCGGCGTCCCCGTCGTCCTCCCAGAAGGCGACGCCGTCGGCGAGGTCGTGCATCGTGACGAGGCTCGTGTCGTCGAACTCGCCGGTCCGCCGGCGCCGCAGGTCGCCCATGTGGGCGCCGGTCCCCAGCGCGAGCCCGAGGTCGTGACACAGCTTCCGGACGTAGGTGCCGCTCTCGCAGACGACCTCGAGCAGCACCCGCCGGTCGTCGACCTCCAGCGCCTCGAGCCGGTGGACGGTCCGCTGGCGGAGCCGGCGGACGACGGCGGACTTCCGCGGCGGCTTCTGGTGGAGCCGGCCCTCGAACGTCGAGAGCGTCGATTCGAGGTCCGTCGGCGGCGGCGCGTGCAGCTCCAGGACGGCGACGTACCCCTTGCGGCTGTCGTCGAACACCTGCGCGGCGCGGGTGGCGTCGCCGGTCAGGACGGGCAGACAGCCGGTCACCTTCGGGTCCAGCGTCCCGGCGTGGGCGGCCCGGTCGACGCCGGCGACGTCGCGGACCCAGCCGGCGACCTGGTGGGCCGACGGCCCGGGCGGCTTGTCGAGGTTGACGACGCCGAACGACAGCAGGTCGGCCGGGTCGCGCTCGGCGGGGGGCCCGCGTTCGCGCACGGTCAGAAGTCGTAGTCGACGCCCTCGACGGGGATCCGGCCCTCGTCGCCGGCGGGGTCGTACCCCTCGACGGTCGTCCGGATGACCTCGAGCACCGCCTCCGGCGTGAGCCGGGCGGTGTTCAGCGCCAGGTCGTAGATGGTCAGCTCCTCGATGTCGATGCCGTAGTACTCCCGGTAGCGGCGGGCCTCGCTCTCGCTGCGCTGTTCGGTCTCCGACCGGGCCACCTCGACGGACTTGTCCTCGCGGTCGGCGATGCGTTCGGCCCGGACCGACAGCGGCGCGTCCAGCCAGACCCGGAAGTCGGCGTGTTCGCCGGCCATCCAGCCGGCCAGCCGGGACTCCAGCACCACCCCGTCCCGCGTGGCGGCGATCTCCCGGAGCCGCCGGTCGAGGTCGCGGTCGATCTCGCCGTCCTCCTCGGCGCGCCGGTTCAGCTCCAGCGGCGTCAGCCCCCGCTCGTCGGCCAGCTCGCGGAAGATGTCGCCGCCGCTGACGTGGTCGTACCCCAGCGCCTCCGCGAGGGCGGCCGCGGCGGTGCTCTTGCCGCTGCCGGCGGGCCCGGAGATGGTCACCAACATATCGTCATTCCGCCGGTGCGGCTAAAAGAGGTTACCCTTCTACCCGTCGGGCGGGTCAGCCGGGCGTCGTCTGGATGTTCAGCGACTTCCGGATGACCTGGGTGAACGCCATCGAGCAGAGGAAGTACCAGACGATCCAGATCTGCAGCGGGCCGACGATGCCGTCGGTCCACTCGACCTCGCCGCTGAACGGAACGACGATGGTGCTGATCTGGTCGGCGTGGACGCCCGCGCCGCTGCGGAAGCCGATGGCGTAGTACATCCACAGGAAGACGGGGATGGTCAGCACCATGATCCACACCATCGGGCGGAACTGCTCTTTGAACATCCCGAGGTTGTCCGTCATCGCCTCCATCTGCTCCTCCTGGATGCGCTCCAGAGCCTCGTCGTCGCCGCGCTCCTTGGCCTCCTCGCGGCGGTTCTGGATCTCCTTCATCCGCTCCTGGTAGGCGCCCATCACCTCGGCGTCCATGAGGTTGGCCTGCAGCAGCGTCGAGTACAGCCCGGTGAACAGCGCCAGCACCATCACGACGGCGAAGAACGGCAGCAGGTCGAGCAGGGGCTCGAAGGCGATGTCGAGCGCCTGCCCGAGCGGCCGGCGGACCTCGCTGAACGTGTAGCCGGCGAACAGCGACACCGAGACGACCGCCGCCATCTTGTCCCACTTCGTCCACGAGGAGTCCTTGTCCGGCGCGTCGGGGAGTTCGAGGTCGTCGTCTTCCAGCGCCGACCGGACGCCGTCGGGGTCCTCGAGGTCGAACCCCTCGCCGTCGGAGTCGACCAAGACGCCCGTCTCGATGAGCCGCCCCCACTGGCCGCTCGTCAGCTCGTCGGAGACGTCGCCCCAGGAGACGGTCCCCTCGTCGGCCCGCTCGAGGACGTACTCCAGGGCCGACTCCATCTCGGCGTCCTCCGAGACGAGTTCCTGCACCTTCGAGGCTGTGCGTGGCATTACCGAGTCGTTGGAGAGCGCCGCTAATCAAGCTTTTACCTTCGGACCACGCCCGGCGGTTGGTATCCGGGACGGACGTTTCAGGTTGCGGACGGGTCTGCGGAACCTGACGGACGCGGAGACCGCGGAGCGCCGACGGCTGCCCGCCGTCGCCGCAGGGGTGCGAACCCGGTGACCCTGCCGAATCGCTCTGCACGACCCGCAACACCGTCTCTACGCCGAGAAAACGCGAGCCAATCGAGTCACCACGTTCGCTCCCTGTACTGGCACGCCGTCCCGTGTCGTAACTGGATAAAACCGGTATCGACCGACGGCACCCGGAGTGCGACGGGGAATCGGCCGCGACAGTGACGCCACACCGACGTCGACGCGGACGGACCGGGCGGACATTGGTTCGACATCCCGGGCCGGACGGCCGCCGGCAATCGACGGGTCGACGGCTGCGACCGCCTCGCGGAAGCGAAGCGACGGGCTGACAGCCGCTCGACGGACCCTCTCAGGTCGACGCTTCGATTTCCTCGCGCAGCGACGCCCAGACCTCGTCCGGCGTCCCGTGGCCGTCGACGCGGACCAGTCGGCCCGCCTCGTCGTAGAAGTCGACGACCGGCTGGGTGTTCTCGTCGAAGACGTCGAGGCGGTCCTTGACCGTCTCCTCGGTGTCGTCGTCCCGCTGGACCAGCTCGCCGCCGCAGTCGTCGCAGACGCCCTCCTGGGCGGGCGGCTGGAACTCGACGTGGTAGTTGGTGCCGCAGCCGTCGCAGACCCGGCGACCGGTCAGCCGCGCGATCAGCTCCTCGCGGTCGACCTCCAGCAGCGCCACGAGGTCGAGGTCGGTGATGTCGTCGAGGTACTCCGCCTGCGAGAGGTTCCGCGGGTAGCCGTCCAGCACGAAGCCGTCGGCCTCCTCGAGGGCGGCCTTCACGATCTCGTTGACTACTGGGTCCGGGACGAGCTCGCCGGCCTCCATGTACTCCCGGGGTGTCCCGTGGTCGGTCTCCATGTCCTTGTTTGCCCGGAGCGCGTCGCCCGTGGTGACGTGGTCGACGCCGTACTCGTCGACGACGTTGCTCGACTGCGTTCCCTTGCCCGCGCCCGGCGGGCCGAGCAGCAGAACCTTCGGCTGGCTCATACCGACGGTTCCCACCCCCGCCTGAAAGGGTTGTCCGTCCGCGGACGGACGCCGCCTTCTTTGCCCGGGCGCCGGAACGTCGTCCATGGACGAGACCCCGGCGGCGCGGCGCCGGACCATCGTGTCCGCTATCGTCGCGGCCAGACGGGACGACGAGGCCGTAACGTTCCTCGCCGGCGACGACCTCGGCGCCGTCGACTACGAGGACCGGACGCTCCGGCTCGCGGTCGACGACGGCGAGCGCCGGCGGCTCGAGGCGCTGCTCGAGGAGTACCACGCGTTCAAGATGCGGCAGCCGGAGACCCGGAAGGCCGACGAGGGGGTCGTCTACCTCTCGGCGGTCACCGACCCGAAACACGCCGCCGACTTCGTCGAGGCGCTGTTCCGGGAGGTGTACGGCGCCGGCGAGGGGTACGCGCTGCGGACCGACTGAGTCAGGAGCGGTCCCGGACCCCGCCGACGAGCAGCGCCAGCACCGGGACGATCTCCAGCCGGCCGAACCACATCAGCAGTATCATCAGCAGCTTCGAGCTGTTCGGGAAGAACAGGTAGCTGCCGAACGGGCCGAGCCGCCCGAACCCGGGGCCGACGTTGCCAATCGTCGCCAGCGAGGCGCTGGCCGCCTCCAGGGCCGACAGCTCGACGCCGACCCGGGCCGCATCCAGCACGATGAACACCGACGCAAGCCCGAACAGCACGACGTACAGCGCCGTGAACACGAGGATGCCGCGGACGGCGTCCTCGTCGACGACGCTGCCCCCGAGCCGGACGGGCTCGACCGCCGACGGGCGGGCCGTCGTGTACAACTCCCGGCGGATCGCCTTTAGCGCCACCAGCCACCGCACGACCTTGACCCCGCCGCCGGTCGACCCCGCGGAGCCGCCGACGAACATCACGAACAGCAGCAACAGCCGCGCGTGGGGGTCCCACCGGGCGAAGTCGGCGGTCGCGTAGCCGGTGGAGTTCATCAGCGAGCCGACCTGGAAGGCCGCCTGTCGCAGCGAACTGCGGGCGACGCCCTCGGTCGTGCCGCCCAGTTCCAGCGGCGGCGCCGCCCCCCGGAAGAGGACGACGGACAGGACGGCGGCGAGGACCGCGAGCGCGCCGGCGTAGGTCCGGAACTCGGCGTTTTCCGTCACGGTCGCCACCTCCCCCCGGAGGAGGTGCCAGAACAGCGCGAAGTTGACGCCGGCGACGATCATGAACGGGATGAGAACCCACTGGACGGCCGCCGAGAAGGCCGCGATGCTGTCGGCCTGCGTGGAGAACCCG
>JAHENN010000170.1 GCA_018609665.1 Haloarculaceae archaeon
CCGTGCGGTTTCAATACCCTTTTGCCGGCGCGCCCAGTTTCAACGAGTATGGCGGACTTTCAGGTCGTCGTCGGCGACCCCGACGAGGGCACCACGCACGCCTTCGACGTGGACGGACAGGACGCGAACCGGTTCGTCGGCCGCTCCATCGGCGAGACGGTCGACGGCAGCGCGGTCGGGCTGTCGGGCTACGAACTCGAGATCACCGGCGGCTCCGACACCTCCGGGCGGCCGATGCGGGAGGACGTCTCGGGAACGGACACCGCCGCCGTCCTGCTGGATGGCGGCGTCGGCTTCGAGCCGACCGTCGACGGCGAGCGCAAGCGCGTCACCGTCCGCGGCGCCGAGATTTCCGACGAGACGCGGCAGATAAACGCCAAGATCGTCTCCCGCGGCGAGGAGTCGGTCGAGGAACTTCTCGGCGACGAGGACGGAGACGAGTAATCGCTTCCTCCGGTTCCATGCCCAGCGTCACCTCCGACGGCGTCGAGACCGTCCGCGCGACCATCGTCGAGAGCGGCGCCCTCGACCGCCCGAAGATACGGCTGCCGGACGACACGGCCGCCGAGGGCGTCGTCCGGGTCGACGCCGACGGGACGAGCTACCACGCGCCCGTCGCCGTCGCCCTCGACGGCGACCTCGAGCTGCGCGGGCTCTACGACAACGCCCGCATGGCCCGGGAGCGCGACGGCGACAACCGGCTGGCGTCGTGGGTCGACGAGAAGGGACTCGACCCCGGCCGGACCGTCCTCGTCGACGTCGTCGTCGAGGACGAACAGTACGGCCTCCGGGCGCCCGGCGAGGAGGCCGTCTACCGGGTCGTCGACGCCCCGGACGACGACCTCGCCTCGATAGCCGAGGACGTCGACGGATGAGCACGGGCGACCGGTACGAGTCGTTCCTCGCCGGCGACCGCCCCGACGACGTCCTCATCTACCTCCACGAGGGGGGCGTCGGCTCCGTCGACGACCTGCTCGAGATCGGCACCCGCGTCGACGACGGCGTCGTCCTCGTGCTGCCGGGCGACGACGGCCGGGCCGCCTTCGAGAGCGCGACCGGGCTGGACCCGATGGAGTTCGCCGGCACGGCGATGGACACCGACGGTGCCGTCGCCGACGACTGCGCCGGCGGGACCTGCCCCGACGGCGACGGCGCCGACCACCACGTCAGGTTCGTCTTCGCCTTCGCCGAGGCGCAGAACGAGGCGGTCGGCGACCTCTACGCCGAGGGCGACGTGATGCACGCCTACGCCGCCTGCGACTGCGGGACGACCTACTCCGAGAAGTGGGTCGTCGAGGCGTAGCCCGTCGTCACTCGGCGCTCACAGCTCCTTCCGCATCTGCCGTCGTTCGACCGCGTATCCGTGCTCCCGGTAGGGCGCCTGCGCGGTCTCGTTTCGCCGGCCGACACTGAGGCCGGCGTAGGCACACCCCCGCATTCGTCCCCACGCTTCGAGTTCGGTCAGGAGCTCCGAGGCGATGCCCCGTCCGCGGCACTCCGGGCGGACGTACACCTCGTTGACCCGGAGACCGTCGCCGTGCCGGAGGACGGGCGGGGCAGCCCGAATCTCGGCGGCGGCGCCGGCGACGAGACCGCGTCCTTCGACCACGTAGTCGACGGCGTCCTCGCGGTCCAGCCGGTCACGGCGGTGCTCGACCGCCGCCTCCCGGGCGTCCTCGGCGAGGGCGTTGAACGGGTCGAGGTCGGCCATCTCCTCGGCGAGCGGCAGCCAGAGGTCGTCGACGAACGCCTCGACCTCGTCGGATTCGAGTCGGCGGACGTCCATGGCGGCCACCGAGGGTCGAGCGGGATAAAACGCCGTTCCCGGCGTGGGGCCGACCCGCACGTGACCCGCCCGGTCACGCCGCCGTCCGTCTTTTGTGCTGGCAGCGCGAGCCGGTGGTATGGACGACTCGGTCGACGACGAGACGGTCGCCGGGATGGTCGAGGCCTGCCGGCCGGAGTGGGCGGTCGAGGCGGTCGAACGGAGCGCCCACGGCACCGACCTCGTCTGCTTCGTGACCTGCCGGACGCCCGGAGGCAGCCGGGAGGCGGTGCTGAAGGCGACGACGGCCGACTTCGTCGCGCCGGCGATCGCTCGCTCGGAGCCGCGGCTGTTCAGTCTCGTCGGCCGCGAGACGTCGATTCCCGTCCCCGACGTGTACGGCGCCGTCGACGCCCACGACGGCTATCCGGCGCCGTTCTACCTCGTCGAGCGCCGGCCGGGCGAGAACGTCGAGGGGCGGGTCGACGAACTGCCGGCCGCGGCCCGCGAGCGGGTCGTCAGAGAGTCGGGGCGCAACCTCGCGGCCCTGCACGAACTCGGCGAGCTGCCGCGGGTCGGCCGGGTCGGCGTCCGAAACGGCGAACTGGCGGTGTTGGACGGCCAGCACGGCCCCTGCGATGGCTTCCGGGAGTGGGTCCGCGCCCACGTCGAAGGGTCGCTGGAGGCGCTGGCCGACGGGACCTACTTCCCGGAGCTGGCGGACGACCCCGACCGGTTCGCCGACCTGGTCCCGCGGCTGCGGGAGGTCTGTGCGGCCCGGGTCGACGACATGCCGGCGCCGGACCCGCCGCGGTACTGCCACTGGGACTACCGCTACGGGAACCTGCTCGTCGACCCCGAGACCGGCCGAACGGAGGCGGTGCTCGACTGGGCGAACCTGCTGTCGGCGCCGCCGGCGTACAACCTCGCCGCGGTCGAGGCCCACCTGCTGGACCCCTGCGGCGACGACACCGACGCCCGCGTCGACGGGTTGCGGTCGGTCTTCAGGGAGGGCTACGCCGACGCCCGCGAGGCGTGGACGTTCGACGAGTCCGTCGAGCGGCGCGTCGAGACGTACCTGCTGGCCTGCCGGGTCGACGCGATGGCCGCGATGCCGCTGTGGTACGAGGACGCCGGCCCCGACGCTCGCGACGAGCGAGCGGCCGTCCACCGGGCGTTCCTCGACGACTACCTCTGACCCCGGGGCGGCGTTTCTGCGATGGTCGGGTCCATCGAACTCCTCGCCGGCCGCAGCTACCGGATACGGGACGCGTGGAACGGGTCCTGGCGGCGGCTATCGACTCGACGCGGAGATGGACGCCACCGCGAACCGCTCCGTCCAGACCCTCAATCGACCAGCTCGGCGAACCCGAACCGCGGCTTGACATCGGTTACCCGGACCTCGACGGTCTCGCCGGCGTCGACGCCGGCGACGAACAGCGTGTAGCCGTCGACCTTCGCGACGCCGTCGCCCTCGTCGCCCTCGTCGACGACGTCGACCTCGACGCGGTCGCCCTCGGCGACGGGGGCGGTCACGCGGCCCTTCCCGACCAGGTACAGCTCCGACGAGGAGTCCCGGGAGGCCTCGGGGTGGATGGTCCGGGCGTACTCGAACTCCTCGTCGATGTCGGCCCGCAGGTCGTCGGTGTCCTGCCCCTCGAACACCTTGGCGACGAAGTCCCCACCCGGCGCCAGCAGCTCCATCGCCGTCTCGAGGGCGGTCCGGGCGAGGTGGACCGACCGGGCGTGGTCGAGCTCGTACTGGCCGGTCATGTTCGGCGCCATGTCCGAGACGACGACGTCGGCCTCGCCGACGCGGTCGATCACCTCCCGGCGGGTCGACTCCTCGGTCATGTCGCCGCGGACGGTCTCGGCGCCGTCGACGGGGTCGATCCGCTGGCGGTCGACGCCGACGACCGTCCCGGTCCCCGCCAGCTCCGTTGCGACCTGCAGCCACCCGCCCGGCGCCGCCCCGAGGTCGACGACCGTGTCGCCGTCGGCGACGAGGTCCGCCTCGCGGTCCAGCTGCTTCAGCTTGTACGCCGCCCGCGAGCGGTAGCCCTCCTGTTTGGCGCGGTTGTAGTACTCGTCCTTGCCGGTCATGGGTGCCTCACCGGAGTAGTCGGCGTGTCCTGCGGATAAATCGCGGGCGAATCTGCGTTCATACGGGAACGAATGTCATCGAAGCGGAAAGGGACATCGAATGGCGGCGTTCCACGCGCGAGACGTTCCTGTCGTGGTTGTGGACGGCCCCCGGGAAGTCGGAGAAACGACGGCCGGGGATTCCGTCGTTCGTCAGCAGAGGCGGTCGTGCGCTCTCCCGGCGAGCCTCGGGACGTGGTCGTGCATCCACTCCGCGTGCGTCGGCATCGCCGCGGCCTCGAGCGCGAGATTGCCTGGAACGTCCACGACGAGAGCAACGCAACCGGGTGGAAATCACGGACACGGGGCGAAATTCGGCGCACGTCCGCGACCGCACTCCGGGAGACTGGACGGTCGTTGGCGGGGATGGCTACTCCACGACGGACGCCGGCGACGGCACGCAGGTCGCCTTCGACGGGCCCGTCGCCCCTGTCGAGACGGTGACGCAGTTCATCGACATCACGGGGCGGACGACGGCGAATACACGCTCGGGAGTGCGGCCTGCGACAGGCACGCAGACGGCGAGTTCTACGTTCCGTCGGACGCCCGTGAACCGTCGTAGCCGTCGATGCAGAGAGCGGTCTGCAGAATCGCCGTAATTGGCGCGACCTGTTCGGCCTCGACGGTCGGCTCTCGGGACGCCTCGACCGGAACTGTCGACCGTACCGACGCAACGGCATCTGTACCGGCGGAAGATTGTTGTCTCGTCAGACGGTACATGTCTCGTGTGACGAGACGAAAGAGCGCGAACACGCCGGCAGAACAGGCCACGGTCGGCCTGCCGGTCCCGCCTCCGGAGCCGACCCTGTTCCGGCACAAGGCCACGGGGGACATCCTCCGATTCCTGCTGGACAGTCCGGACGAGCGGGTCACCATCCGCAAACTTGCTCGACTCACCGATAATGCAACCCAGTCCGTCAAGCGAGCCGTCGACGTCCTCGAGCCCAACGGGTTGGTCGTCGTCGAGTCCGAGGGCAACCGCCGGCTGGTCGGCGTCAACCGGCGACGGGTCTCCAGGCCCGACGACCCGGTCTTGCGCATCCCGCAGCCCGAGTTCCACCTCCCGGCTCGGGCAGCAGTTGATCGCCTCCGCAGCGAACTGGAGGACGTGTACGGCATCCTCGTGTTCGGTAGCGTCGCTCGCGGACAGGCCGACCGGCAGAGCGACATCGATCTGTGGGTGCTGGCCGGCGACCGTACCGGCCAGCACCGCGCCAACGAACTCGCGAAGGAACTCGGCGAGAGGCGGTTCGACGGCGACCGCTACGGGTTCCAGATCCTCGTCGAGACGCCAGAATCGGCACGCGCCCACGGCGACCGCCTCGAGGACGTCCTCGCCGATGCCATCACGCTCGTCGACAGCGACGAACTCCGCACCCTCAAACGGGAGGTGCTGGGCGATGCCTGACGAACCGGACGCGCTCGTGGACGCGGTCGCCCGCGCCGAGGACGCGTTCGGCGGCCAGCTGGGCCGCCCGGATTACGAGAATGGCATCGACCCGGACGCCCACGACGCGGACGTGATTCAGCTTCGGAAGGCATGCCGGCTGCTTGAGGCCTGTCGGCTGCTCCGCGACCACGACGGGTACCACACGAGCGTCATCGAAATGTCGTTTGCGGCCATCGAACGCACGCTAGAGTTCTACGCGTTGACCGCTTCCAACGACACGATCGACGACTTCCGCGAGGGCCACGACCGTGCCTACGACCGTGGCGGCGAGCTCGGGGTCATCACCGAGGCGACCGGTCGACGGCTGAAACAGTTGTACCGGGACAACCGGGCGGCGGCGTACTACCGCGATACGGTCGCGGCCGCCCGGCACGCCGACACACTGTTCGACCTCGCGGAGGTCGTTCATGACCACGTCACCGACTTCGCGCGACGCTCCCACGAGTGTCGGTGTCGAGAGTAACCCGGAGGCGGTTGGTAGGCACAGCAGATCGGGGAGAGTAACTGTAGTACCCCCTTGCCGTCACGGTGCACGGCCGGTCAGACCTCGGTGGGACGGCCGCGGCCGCGGTCCGTCTCATGTCGTTCCCGAGGCGGTCAGTCCGAAAATGAACGTCGGATGCACGACACCCGTCACCGCTCCGGTTCCTCGGAGTCGCCCGAGCCGGCGTCGGCACCGTCGTCCCGCCCGCCGGAGACCGCGCGAGCGACGGCCGACCGCGTCCGCCGGAGCATCTTCGGGAGCTTGACGGCCTTCCGCAGATACGGGAGGAGCCGCAGCGATTTCAGCAGCTTTCCGACCGCGCCGACGAGCTTCAGCGCCTTGAAGAACGGCAGCAGGAGGACGATGTCGAGCCAGTAGCTGCGGAGGAAGCTCCGGAGGTCCTCGGAGATCGCGTACTTGACGGCCAGCTCGACGACGAAGTAGCCGACGACGGCGACCTCGAGGTACCGCTTGGTCGACTTCGAGACGACCGGGTCGACGAACGAGGCGTAGAGGTAGACGGCCAGCAGGAGCATGAAGACCGGCGCCAGGCGTTTCAGGGCGCCGTCGATGCGCGTCCAGACGGTCCGGTCTCGCGTCGCCACCAACAGGACGCGTCGTCGCGCGAGTTATAAACCCCTCGGCGCCCCCGCTTCCGGGCCGGACCGTCGCCGCACGGCAATTCCTGCGAGTTTTTAACCCCGGCGCGCGAGGATACGATAACGGATGGTCGTTGGAGACATCGCGACTGGCACGGAGGTACTGATAGTCGGCGCCGGGCCGGGCGGCTACGTCGCGGCGATCCGCGGCGGCCAGCTCGGGCTTGACGTGACGCTGGTCGAGAAGGACGCCTACGGCGGCACCTGCCTCAACGAGGGGTGCATCCCGTCGAAGGCACTCATCCACGGGACGGGGCTGGCCCACGAGGCGGGCGCCGCCGAGGCGATGGGAATCCACGCCGACCCGGCCGTCGACATGCAGGGGCTGGTCGGCTGGAAGGACGACGTCGTCGACCAGCTGACCGGCGGCGTCGAGAAGCTCTGCAAGGCCAACGGGGTCAACCTGCTCCCCGGCCGCGCGGAGTTCGTCGACGAGAACACCGCCCGCGTCGCCCACGGCGGCGACGGCCAGGGCAGCGAGACCATCGAGTTCGAACACGCGATCATCGCGACGGGCAGCCGCCCCATCGACCTGCCCGGCCTGGAGTTCGACGGCGAGTACATCCTCGACTCCAGCGACGCGCTCGAACTCGAGACGGTGCCGGAGTCGATGCTGGTCGTCGGCGGCGGCTACATCGGCATGGAGCTGTCGACGGTGTACGCCAGGCTCGGCGCCGACGTCACGGTCGTCGAGATGCTGGACGACGTCCTCCCGCCCTACGAGGACGACATCAAGCGAATCGTCCGCGAGCGGGCCGAGTCGCTCGGCATCGACTTCCGCTTCGGCGAGGCCGCGACCGGCTGGGAGGAGGCCGCCGGCGAGGCCGTCGTCACCACCGAGACCGAGGACGGCGAGACGAACGAACACGTCGCGGAGAAGGTGCTGGTCGCGGTCGGCCGGGAGGCCGTCACGGACACGCTCGGGCTGGAGAACCTCGACGTCGAGCCGAACGACGACGGCACCATCGACACCGACCACCAGGCCCGCACCGACGTCGGCAGCATCTTCGCCGTCGGCGACGTCGCCGGCGAGCCGATGCTGGCGCACAAGGCGTACAAGGAGGGCCACGTCGCCGCGGAGGTCATCGCCGGCGAGCCGGCGGCGCTGGACTACCAGGCGATCCCGGCGGCCGTCTTCACCGACCCCGAGATCGGCACCGTCGGCATGACCGAGGCGGAGGCCGAGGCGGCCGGCTTCGACCCCGTGGTCGGGCAGATGCCGTTCCAGGCCTCCGGCCGGTCGCTGACGCTCGGCGACGACGACGGCTTCGTCCGGGTCGTCGCCGACGCCGACTCGGAGTTCCTCCTCGGCGCCCAGATCGTCGGCCCCGAGGCCGCCGAACTCATCGCGGAGGTCGGCCTGGCCGTCGAGATGGGCGCCCAGATCGAGGACGTCGCCGCCACCATCCACACCCACCCGACGCTGTCGGAGGCCGTCGGCGAGGCCGCCGCCAACGCCCGCGGGGCGGCGACTCACACCCTCAACCGGTAACCGGTAGCCAGGGTCGAGTCGTGGTCAGCGCACCTCGACGCCGTCGTCGGTACCGACGTGCACCTCGTCGGCCAGCCCGACGAACAGGCCGTGGCCGACGACGCCCGGAATCCCGTCGAGCGCTGCCGCCAGCGCCCTGGGGTCGTCGACGACGCCGAAATCGCAGTCCAGCACCGGGTTGCCGTTGTCCGTTATCACGGGGCCGTCCTTCCGCTCGGCGGCGCGGAGCGTCGGCGCGCCGCCGAGGGTCTCGACGCGGCGCTCGACGGCCGGGACGGCGTCGGCCAGCGCCTCGACCGGGACCGGGTGGTCCAGGGCCGGAGCCGGCTTGCCGGCGTCGACCACCACCACGAACCGGTCGGCGGCCGCGTCCACCACCTTCTCGCGGGTGTGCGCCGCGCCGCCGCCCTTGACGAGGTCGCCGTCGGCCACCTGGTCGGCGCCGTCGACCGCGACATCGGGCGTCGCCGCCTCGAGCGTCGTCAGCGGGACGCCGACCTCCCGGGCGAGCCGGCGGGCGCCGTGTGAGGTCGGGACCCCGCGGACGTCGAGGCCCGACTCGACCCGTCGGCCGAGTTCGCGGATCGCGGCGGCGGCCGTCGAGCCGGTCCCCAGCCCGACCACGTCGCCGTCGTCGACGACGCCGGCAGCGCTCTCGCCCGCCCGACGTTTCTGTGCCTCGGTGCCGCCGGATTCCTCCATACTCGGGCTCCGGACCGGGGGAGGAAAAAACCCGGCCGCCGCGCGGCCGTCGCGGGGCCTTTGTACCAGCGGGCACGAACTCGGACATGGACCGAACCGCGGTGATCGCCGGCGTCGGACCGGGGGTCGGCGAGGCGGTCGCCCGCCGGCTGGCCGCGGCGGGCTACGGGGTCGGCCTGCTGGCGCGCTCGCCGGACCACGTCGAGCGGCTGGCGGCCGACCTCGACGGCGCCGTCGCCGTCACCGCCGACGTCACCGACGCCGACGCGGTCGACGACGCCTTCGGGACGGTGCGGGAGACGCTCGGACCCGTCGACGCCCTCGTCCACAACGCGAGCGCGCCGGGCGGCGACCGGCTGGCCGACGCCTCGCCGGCGAGCATGGAGGCCGTCTGGCGGACCCGGACGCTGGGCTGTTTCAACTGCCTCCGGGCGCTGCGGGACCCGGAGGCGGTCGTGGTCTCGGGGACGAACTACGCCGGCGAGCCGGCTCCCGGACAGGTCGAGTGGGGCAGCGCCGCGGCCGCGACGAAGGGGCTCGTCCGGTCGGCGGCCGCCGACCTCGGGGCCGCGGTGACGTACGTCGAGATCGCCGCCGCGGTCGCCCCCCCGGAGAGCGGCTTCGCGGGCGCCGTCGGCGCCGACCGGCTGGCCGACCGCTACCTCGAACTGCTCGACCGCGAGCCCGGCTTCGCCGTCGAGCGGCTCGAGCCGGCCTGAGCGAAAGCGGGCGAAAGCGTTCTGTCGGTCGCGGTCGTACCATCGGCATGGAGTGCACCTACTGCGGCAGCGACCTCGCCCGCTACGACCCGGTGTTCGTCGAGGAGACCGGCGACGACGGCGACCGGAGGCCGGCCGGCGCCTTCTGCAACTTCGCCTGCCTGTCGGCGCACATCGACGAGGCGGAGCTGACCTACGGCGACGCCTGCGAGTGGCAGCCCGACGGGTAGGATTTTTACGCCGGCGCGAGACGTGGCGGTATGTTCGGAACGAGCGGCATCCGGGGGCCGGTCGGCGAGACGGTGACCGCCGGGCTGGCGCTACGGGTCGGCCGCGCGCTGGGCGCCGAAACCGGCCGCGTCGTCGTCGGCCGGGACCCACGGGAGAGCGGCGACCTCCTCGTCGACGCCCTCGCCGCCGGCCTCCGTGAACTGGGCACCGACGTCGTCGACCTGGGCGTCGCCGCCACCCCGACCGTCGCCCGGGCCGTCGGCTGGGAGGACGCCGACGCCGGCGTCGCCGTCACCGCGAGCCACAACCCGCCGGCCGACAACGGGCTGAAGCTGTGGCAGCCCTCCGGGCAGGCCTACGACGCCGCCGGCCGCGAGCGGATCGCCGAGCGGGTCGAGGCCGACGACCCCGACCTGCGGCCGTGGGACGGCCTCGGCGACCGCACCGCGGCCGACGCGACCGACCGCCACGTCGGCGCCCTCGTGGACGCGGTCGAGCCGCCGGAGCTGTCGGTGGCCGTCGACCTCGGCAACGGCGCCGGCCGGGTGACCGTCGAGGCGCTGCTGGAACTGGGCTGCGACGTCGAGACGCTGAACGCAGAGCCGGACGGCCGCTTCCCCGGGCGGCCGTCGGAGCCGACCGCCGGGCACTGCACGGCGCTGTCGACGCTGGTCGCCGAGGGCGATTACGACCTCGGAATCGCCCACGACGGCGACGCCGACCGGACCCGGGCGGTCGCCGCCGACGGAACGTTCCTGTCGGGCGACGCGACGCTGGCGCTTCTGGCCGCCGCGGCCGCCGAGTCGGGCGAGCGGGTCGCCGTCCCCGTCGACACCAGCCTGGCCGTCGACGACTACCTCGACGCCCGGGACGTCGGCGTCACCCGGACGCCGGTCGGCGACGTCCACGTCGCCGCGGCCGCGACCGCCCCGGACGTCGCCTTCGGCGGCGAGCCGTCCGGGGCGTGGATCTGGCCCGACGCGACCCGCTGTCCGGACGGCCCGCTTGCGGCCGTCCGGCTGGCCGCGATGGCCGCCGCCGAGCCGCTGGCGAGCCGCCTCGAGGACCTCCCCGCCTACCCCACCCGGCGGGCGAACGTCGCGGTCGAGGACAAACGAGCGGTGATGTCGACCGTCGAGGAGCGCGTCCGCGAGCGGGACGACGACGTCGGGACGCTGGACGGCGTCCGCGTCGAGACGGCCGACGGCTGGTTTCTGGTGCGGGCCAGCGGCACCCAGCCGCTCGTCCGGCTCACCGCCGAGGCGCCGGACGCCGACCGCGCGGAGACGCTGCTGGCGGAGGCGCGGGAACTGGTCGAGGACGCACGGTAGCGGCGGACGGGAGAAGGGAGGAGAGGGGCCGGAAGCGGGGACGTCGGTGTCGTCTGCAGCTCAGGTACGTCGAGTCGAACGCGCCTCGCGGACGTCCGAGCCGTCGCGGATCTTGTCCTCACACTGGGGACAGACACGGGGGTCCTCCACGCCGTTCGGTGTGAAAACACGCGCGTACGCCGCCGTTACGAACGCGCCGCAGTTCTGGCATTCGGGCATACCCGCAGACAGTGTCCGGACGTACATAATAATAGTGTGACAACAGCTGGCGAGGACCGGCCGGGGGCGGTCAGACCAGCGACAGCAGCGCGTCAACGTCGGCCGCCGTGTTGAACACGTGGACGGAGGCCCGGACGCCGCCGTCCGGCAGGGCACGGACGACGACGTCGGCCTCGGCGGCGCGGTCGACGAACCGCTCGGGGTCGTCGGCGTCGAAGGCGACCAGCCCCGACTCGTAGTCGGCGGGCGAGCGGAGCCGGTCGCCGAGGCCGGCCTTCAGCCGGTCGGTGAGCCGCTCGACCCGCGACTCGACGGCCGAGAGCCCGACGGCCTCCAGCAGGTCCAGCGCCTCGACCAGCCCCGCGTACGGCGCGACCGCCGTCGTCGACAGCTCGAACCGGCTGGCGTCGGGGGCGTACTCCAGGCCCGGGCCGGACGGGTCGACGACGCCCCGGTAGCCGACGTGGCGGGGCCGGAACGCCGACCGCGCCTCCGGCGCGACGTAGAGGAAGCCGGCCCCCCACGGCCCGAGCAGCCACTTGTGGCCGGAGGCACAGACGGCGTCGGCGCCCCAGGCCGCGACGTCGACGTCGTGCTGGCCGACGGTCTGGACGGCGTCGACGACGACCGTCGCGCCGGCGTCGTGGGCGATGTCGACCGCCTCCGCGACCGGCAGCCGGGTGCCGTGGAGCCACGACTCGGAGCTGAGACAGACGAGCCGGGCGTCGGCGACCGCCTCCCGGTAGGCGTCGGTCGGCAGCCGGCCGTCCGGGCAGGCGACCGTCTCCACCTCGGCCCGCGTCCGGCGCCACGGCAGGACGCCGGAGGGGTGTTCGAGGTCGGTCCGGACGACGCGGTCGCCGGCCGCCCAGTCGACGGCGTTGGCGACCCGGCTGAGGCCGTCGCCGGTCGAGGCCACGAGGGCGACGTCCGCCGGCGCACAGCCGAGATGCGCCGCCAGCCGCTCGCGCGCTCGCTCGCGGAGGTCGGCCGCGGCGTCGTAGTGGTCGGTCTCGCAGGCGTCGAACTCGTGGCGCCGCTGTGCCGCCGCGACGGCCTCGACGACCGGCCGCGGGCTCGGCCCGGTGGCGCCCGTGTTCAGGTAGGCACACGACCCGCAGGCCGGAATCGACGCCCGGAGCGACTCGGGGTCCATGGCCGCGGTTGGGGCGCCGCGATGAAGAGGGCGGCGCACACCGCAACCGCAAAGCCCGTCGCGGCCCTCAAGACAACCGTGCCGACGACCACGACCGACGGGACGGCCATCCGGTACGAGACGGCCGGCGACGGGCCGGCCGTCGCCTTCCTCCCCGACGCCGGCTCCGGGCCGTGGCTGTGGGGGTGGCAGGCACCGGCGCTGGCGGGCCGGTACCGGACCGTCGTCCACGCGCCGCGGGGCACCGGCGGCTCCGACGCCGAGGGGCCGTACACCGTCGACCGGCTGGCCGCCGACCTGGAGGCCGTCCTGCGGGACGCCGGCGTC
>JAHENN010000171.1 GCA_018609665.1 Haloarculaceae archaeon
CCTGCGGCGCGGACCCCGGATGGCGTCCGTCCGCCTTCGACGATGCATACTGCAAGCCTCGCAACTGGCGCAACTGAATGTTTCCCTGCCCCGCGAGCATCGCAGTCGAACGTTTTCCCGCCTCGCGAGCCCTTAGCATCCGGCCGTTCACCGCCGGGTACGGGTCACGGAGCGACGGCGCCACGGAAAGCGACCGGAGATGTCCGAAGCAGAGGCCCCCAGGGCCGAACCATCCTCGGCCGCGGGTCGCCGTTTTGGTATATCAGCATACAGTTTACGAGTCGCCGTTGCAACGAGCCCATGTCAACGGTAAACATGTTTGTTTCGACTTGTAGCGCGAAAATCGGGCGATACGGCGGACGGGGAACACCGCGGCCGGGGGGATGTACGGCCGTCGGGCCGCGCTACGACGGCGATATATTGACACTCGCCGGTTCGTGTGCCCGCGAGGTTTCGAAACGCAGCGAGCCCTCCCGACCGTTCGGCCGTTCGGATTCGCTCGCTCCCGAGCGCCGTCGTACGGCGGTTCTGCCCTCCCTCGGTAGTTCGCGGCTGGCAAGACGAGACGGCAACCGCGACGGTAGAGGCTACCGTCGTGGTGGGGTCGAGCGACGGCGAACACATCGGTCCGTCGAAGGATGGTGCTCCCGCCGGACGGGCTCTGATGCGTCCGACGTGCACGACTGCGGCAACGACGGCCGACGGATGCGCACCGAGGGTACGAACGGTCAGCGCTATCAGGATGGAGAGACGTCGACGTCGTGACGAGCCCACGGAGACGGAGTAACGCCGACCACAGGCCGCTGACGGCGCGCTGAACCGCGCGAGTCTCCCGGCGCCCTCCGCCTTGGAGCACCGAGTCGGCGGTGGGTATCGTGGCTACACCCCGTCTAACGAGAGAACAGCGAAAGTTGTCACTCGGCGATGCCCGACCACGGGCCGAAGCGACCGGAGTTGTCCTGCCCATGTCGCCCGGAGTCGACAACCATCCGTATATCGTCCGATATGCATTTGTACATCCCATATTCGTCGATAACCGTCTCGCTCCCCGCCAAGATAGAGGTCACTTCCGTCGATAAGAGCCCTTATCGAGTTGTCTGACGTAGATTGATATGCCGCCGCTCCGTTCGCTCACGCATGAGCGGCGACCGCGTTTCGGTCCAGACGTACGTGCCGACCGGCCAGCGGGACCGCTGGCGCGAGGAGGCCGACGACCTCGACATGAGCCAGGCGGAGTACGTCCGTACGATGGTGCAGGCCGGGCGACGGGGGTTCGACCTGAGCGACGGCAACGGCGAGGAACCAGCGTCTCCGGACGCGACCCCTGGGGTCGACGGGCTGGAAGACCGGGTTCTCGCGGTGCTCGAAGCGGAGGGTACCGCGGACTGGGAGACGCTCCTCGCGGGCGTGACCGACGACATCGAAGAGCGGCTCGAGGAGACCCTCGAAGAACTCCAGGCGGAGGACCGAATCCTGCATAGCGGCCGACGCGGCGGCTACACGGTGGTGGACGATGGGCGTTGACGACCGGGCCGGCTCCCGACAGCCCGACGACCCGGTCGGGTACTTCCTGCAGGAGATGACCTTCCACGGCCGCAGCGACCGCACCCGGTCGGCCTACGAGCGCGTCCTCCGGGACTTCGAGGCGTCGGTCGACGACGACCTCCGGACGGTCGACCGCCGGGAGTGCATGGCGTGGGTTCACTCGATCCGCGACGAACACGCCGACAGCACCGTCGCCTCCTACGCCTCCTACGTCCACCGGTTCTACGCCTATATGACGCAGGTCGGCGTCTTCGAGTCGAACCCGATGGGGGTCGTCACCGAGGAGATGGACGAGTCCATCGACGCCGACCCCGCCCGGCGAGAGATCGCCGTCTCCGAGATGCGGTCGTTCGTCGCGTCGCTCGGCCACCCCCTCGAGCGAGCGCTCGTCGGGACGCTGCTGAAGACCGGCATCCGCGTCGGGGAGTGCTGCAACCTCGATCTGCGGGACATCAACCTCGGGGACCCGGAGGTACAGGCGGCCTACCCCGGGCCTCGCGGCGCGCTGGAGGGGCGGCCCGACTCGCTGTTCGTCGCGAGCGACCCGGCGAGAGACGAGACGTACAACGGCGAAGAGCGGACCGCCTCGAACAAGCGGAAGCGCGACACCGTCGTCCCGGTCGATGACGAACTGAAGCGGTTGCTGAAAGCGTGGCTCGCGATTCGGCCGGACACCGACTCGCCGGCGCTGTTCTGCTCCACCAGCGAGTGGGGCCGGCGCGTGACGCCGTCGATGGTCCGGTCCGTCGTCGCCGACCGCGCCGCCGAGCGAGGCTGGTACCGGGCCGGCGGCGACGCCGCGGAGAACGTCACGCCGCACTACTTCCGGCACTTCTTCACCACCCACCTCCGGGACAGAACCGGCGACAGAGGCGTCGTGAAGTACCTCCGTGGGGACGTTGCGACCGACATCATCGACACCTACACCCACAACTGGGGCGACCGGGTGCGGGCGGTCTACGAGGCGAACATTTACTCACTGCTGTGAAGCCGTCCGCGTCCAATCTACTCGGGTCAGCACCGCGCCCAGCGCAGTCCACGAGAAGTCCGTTCGTGGCTGAGGGTCAACGGGCCAAACCCGGGCAGAATCGAGATGGAACGACGTGGCATTCCGGTATCTCCGGTGTCTCCCGTATCTCGCGGAAGCCGACCGACGCAGCGTCGACCGGACCCTCGTTCGGTCCGTAGCGGTCGGTGACGTATGTATTCCGGTTAACCGTCTGACCGTTTCGCGGGCACTCGGAGTCGCTGGGCGAACGAATAAATTGTATGTCGCTATATCAAATCGGCAAGCGGGCGCCGCACGCTCGAGACATCCTGGTTTGGCCTCAAGGGCGCCGAACTCCGGCCTGACGGGCGGTTCGAACGCGTCGGGGCCGGAATCAGGAGCGGGACCGGACGCCGAGAGCGTTACCCAGGAGGACGGCGGCGGCGAGACAGCTGCCGACGAGCGTGGTCACCAGCATACCGCCGACGAGGACGCCGCCGGCCCCTGGTCCGGGCGACTGCGTCAGCCGCAGGTAGGCGAGTCCGCCGACCACGAGAAGCATCGGCACCGCAAGCGCCACCTCGACCGCGGCGAGAAGCGAGGCGAACACCTCGCGACCCGACAAGTCCGACCGAGAGTTCCGCCCCCAGTTGGCGATGCCACGCACGGCGTCGGTGAGAACCGCGAGCGGCAGCGCGACGCTGGCTACGAGGTACGCCGGGAGCGCGACTGTCTGAACAACCTCGCCGACGCCCCGGACGGCCACACCGACGGTCGCCGCGACGAACCCGCCGAGGGTGAGGAAAAAGAGCCCTGCGAGCGCGAACTTCATCGTCCGGGTCGACGGTACTGCAGGGGCAGCCCCGCCACGTTTCAGTCCCATAATTCACGGTATAAAACGGCGAATAAATGGCTTGTGGGCGGAACGACGCGGGTCTCTGAGAGGGCACGACCGCCGGCGTCGCGGCGGACGTTCAGACGGTCGCCGGAACGCCGTCGGCCAGTACGGCGGCGAGGTCCTCGGTGGCCGCGTTGGCCTCGGCCGGGTTCTCCAGCAGGACGGTCTCGCTCGGGAACAGCCGCTCGCCGACCCGGAGCCCGTGGTTCCGTGCCGTCGATCCGGTCACGGTCAGGTAGACGCCCAACCCGGTCGAGGCGATGGCGGCCTCCTCGGGGCGGTCCTCGGGGTAACGGAACTCGATGCCGTCCAGCGCCCGCCCGCCGAGTACCGCCCGCACCAGCCGCTCGTACCGCGGCGAGATGCAGAGCGGCCCCTCGTAGTCGGCGACGAACGCACGCGTCGGCTCCGTCGCGACGTCGGGCGCCGACAGCAGCGTGTGGTGGACGGTGTCGCCCAGCCCGCCGACGACCCGGACGTCGGTGTCCTGCGGGTCGATGCGGTCGTTCAGCTCCGACAGCGACGACAGCGGCTCCGGCTCCAGGCTGACCACCTCCTCCAGCACCAGGTCGGCGCTGTCGAAGCCGAGCGCGAACTCGTGTTTCCGAAGTGCGCGGAACGGCTCCTCGCGCCCGACGAGACGGAGTTCGTGGTCGCCGACGTCGACCCGGAGGCTGTCGAAGACGACCCGCCGCGGCATCCCCGGACGGCCGTCCCGGAGCAGCGTGAACTCCGGGCCACCGTCGGTGTCGCTGTACTCCGCCAGCCGCTCGTAGACCGGCCGGTCGGCCGTCTGCTCGCCCTTCGTGACGGCCTTCTCGTAGCGGAGCGTCGAGGCGACCCGGTCGGCGACGGTCTCGGCGTCGGCGGTCGCCGCCACCCGTTCGAGCACGGCCTCGAGCGGCCGGCCCTTCCGGGGGACGGCGACGCTGAGCGTCGTCATTGTTGGCCCGAGACGTTCGCCCAATAAAGGCGGCGCGGTTCCGGCCCGCGACGGTCGGTTACTCCTCGTCGTCGTCGCCAACGGCGCCGCCGAGGGCCTCCGCCAGCCGGTCGCCCAGCGCCGCGACGTCGGCCAGCCCGGACTCGAGCGTCTCGACGTCGTCCTCGAGGTCGTCCAGCCGGGCGACGAAGCCGGCACCGGCCGCGTCCCCGTCGGCGGCCGCCCGCAGGGCCGCCACCTCCGACTCCAGGGCGTCGAGCCGCTCGTTCGTCCTCGACAGCCCCGCCCGGAGGTCCTCGACGACCGCCGCGGCGCCGCTTTCCTCGTCGAGGAACGCCTCCAGCGCCTCCGTGTACGCCTCCAGATCGGCGACCCGCGACTGGAGGTGTTCGACCCGTGCGTCGGTGCTTCCCCCGCCGGACGCGCCGAGCGTCGCACGGAGCGTCTCGAGGTCCTCCTCGGGGACCGCGTCGTCGCGTATCTCGGCGGCCAGCTCGGCCGCCAGCGAGTCGCCGGCGTCGACCGTCGGGTCCGGTCCGTCGTCGTCCGCCGGGCCGCTGCCTGCCACCGGCACCCCGCCCGGCGCCGGGTCGTCGTCGGCCGGCGGTTCTCCGATCGTCAGGCCGGCGTCGTCCGCGGCGGCGCCCGTCGAGGGGTTCGAGAGGTCGAGGTCGAGGTCGACGTCGGGTTCCTCGTCGGCGTCGGCGTCGGCCTCCACCTCCGGGATGTCCAGCGCACCCGACGCGTCCGGCTCTCGGCCGGTTCTGGCCGTCGTCTCCTCGGTGCCGGCAGCCCCGGCGTCGTCGGCCGGGCCCAGCTCGACGGTCGGTCGGGTGAGGAACCGCTCGACATCGGCCGGCTCCTCGCTCCGGACGCCGTAGACGGTGACGAACTCCTCGCCGGGGTCGAGGCTCCGCTCGAAGGCGATGGCCGCGCCCTCGATGCTCCAGTGCTCGGCGCCGTGGTCGGGATGGAAGCCGACGTCCTCCGGGGGGACGTCGTCGGGAACGTCGTCGACCAGCCGGACCGACGCCGGCTCGTCGCGCTCGGAGCGGAGCGTGAAGGCGATGACGGGGACGGAGAACTCCTCCGGCTCGAACGACTTCTCGACCGTGACGCCGTCCGCGGAGACGACGACCGGGTCGTCCGTCGCTGGGTCGCTCATGCGCCACGGTGGACGGTCGACCGCATAAATCTACGTGCCGTTACGGCGGTCACAGCGCGGTCGTGTCGCCGATTTCCAGCAGCTCCAGCCGCTCCGGGTGGTCGTAGCTGCGGACGTGCGGGCGGAGCGCCGCCGGGTCCGCCGTCAGCCCCTTCCACATGTCCCAGTGGGTCGGTACGAGCCGGTCGAGCTCGAGCTGTGCGGCCGCCTCGGCGGCGGCGTTCTCGTCGGCGTACCACTCGGTGTACGTCGGCTCGCGGCTCTCCTTGTCGGGGATCATCCCGGCAGAGCCGAACGCGACCACCCCCAGGTCGAGGTCGTACCGGTCGCCGATGTCGTCGAAGGCCTCGCTCGGCCGGGCGTCGCCGCCGTGGAAGACGGTGCCGGCCTCGTGCTCGAAGACGTAGGCGACCGGGTGGTCGGCGTCGGGGTCCCGCGCCGGCTCGACGTGGACGTCGAAGCTCCCGACGGCGACCGTCTCGCCCTCCGCGACCTCGACGAACGAGTCGGCGTCGACGTCGTGGTCGTCGGTCCAGCCGCGGGCCGTCGCGACGGACGCCGACGGCCCGTAGAAGGCCGCGTCGGTCCCCTCGAGAACCGGCGCCTGCGAGGGCCCGTGGACGTGGTCGGTGTGCTCGTGGGTCGCGAACACCGCGTCGGCCGCGGCGACGTCCGCCGGGTCGAACGGGACGGGTATCATCCGGACGGTCCGGGGCGGGTCGCCGGTTCCGAGATACGGGTCGACGAAGACGGTCGTCCCGTCGGCGGCCTTCAGGACGAGGCCGTTGCAGCCGAGATACCACAGCCGGACGCCGTCGGGGTCGGCGTCGGCGACGGTCTCGGGGAGCCACGTCCCCCAGTCCGAGTGGACGGTCATGACGTTCGGTGACGCGACGACGGATAAAAAGGGACGCGGTTCGACGGGCGGTCCGCGACGGCCGGCTCAGTCCTCGCAGCAGCCGCCGGCGGTCTGACCGAAGTCGACTTCGAGCGGCTCGGAGACGCGCTCGTTGAGCTCCTGGAGCCGCAGCTCGACCTCCGACTGCGTCTGCAGGAACTCCGACATCTTCGGCTTCTCGTGGAGCTCCTGCTGGGTCCGCTGCAGCTCCCGGAGGTCGTCGTTCGTCGCCTCGCCGGCCTGTCGGGCCATCATGAACTCCTCCCGCAGCCGCTCGAAGGCCTGGATTTCCTCCTGCAGCTCCGCGTCGCTCTCGACGGCTTCCTTGGCCTCGAGGTACTCCTCGTAGACCGGGAGGTCGGCGATGGCCTCGCCGAGCCTCGCGGCGAGCTCGTCGACGTCGTCCGTGCGGTCGGGGTCGCTCGCGGTTTCGACGCTCATTATCGGCGATTCGTGCCTCGGACGTTTAGGGGTGCCGGAAGCTGCACGTCGGGCCGTCTCGCCGGAAGCACGGCGAAGCGCGCACGTTTTACGCGCCGGTGCACAACCGGACGTAATGAGCCACGACTCGACGGACCGAAGCGAGGGCGACCTCCGGAACACGGGGATGTCGCTGAAGCACGACCGGACGTGGGACTACGAGCTCGACCGCATCGTCGAGGCGGTCGCCGAGCGGGACGCCTCGACGGTCGGCCTGCAGTTCCCCGAGGGGCTGAAGCGACGGGGCCCCCGCGTCGCCGACGACCTCCGGGCGGAACTGCCCGACGGCGTCGACGTGATGATCTCCGGCAAGCCCTGCTACGGCGCCTGCGACCTCGACACCTACCTGATGCGCCGGACGGACGTCTTCGTCCACTTCGGCCACTCGCCGATGAAGGAGTCGGACAAGATCATCTACGTGCCGCTGTTCTCCAACGTCGACGTCACGCCCATCATGGAGGAGTCGCTGGCGGAGCTGCCCGCGCCGGAACCGGCAGCCGACGCCGGCGAGCGGCCCGCGGTGGGGCTCGTCACGACCGCCCAGCACATGAACAAGTTCGACGAGATGCGCTCGTGGCTCGAGGGCCGCGGCTTCGACGTCGAGACCCGCCGCGGCGACGAGCGGCTGACCAACGAGGGGCAGGTGCTCGGCTGCAACTACGCGTCGGCGGACGTCGACGCCGACCACATCCTCTACGTCGGCGGCGGCAAGTTCCACCCCCTGGGGCTGGCGATGGAACACCCCGACAAGACGGTCGTCATCGCCGACCCCGTCAACAACGTCGTCACCATCGCCGACACGGAGAAGTTCATGAAACAGCGGTACGCCGCGGTCCACAAGGCGATGGACGCCGAGGAGTGGGGCGTCATCTTCTGTACGAAGATCGGCCAGGGCCGCTGGGAGACCGCCCAGGAGATCGTCGCCGACAACGACGACGCCTACCTCATCACGATGGACGAGGTGACGCCGGACCGGCTGACCAACTTCGGGCTGGACGCCTACGTCAACACCGGCTGTCCGCGCATCACCACCGACGACGGCCCGCAGTTCAAGCAGCCGATGCTGACGCCCGGGGAGTACCGCATCGCGATCGGCGAGGAGCCGCTCGAGAGCCTGGAGTTCGACACCTTCCACGGCACCTGGTAGCGACCCTTCGACCGGCGACAGCGTTTTTTCCACCCGGTTCGAGCGAGTATCATGCAGCGCCCTCCCGCCCGCAGGCTCGGCCTCGCCGCCGGGTGTCTCTGTCTGATCGCCGCGGCGCCGGCCGCCGCCCAGCAACCGGCTCCCGGTGACGTCGGACTGTCGCTGACCGCCCGCGCGTTCGCGTCGGCGCTCGTGACGCTCGTCGTCGCCGGCGGGCTCGTCGCCCTCGTGCCGGAGTACGTCGAGCGGACGACCGACCGGATTCTGGACGCGCCGGGCGAGACGTTCATCTACGGGGTCGGCATCGGCGTCGTCGCGGTCATCGTCGCCGTCGTGCTGGTGTTCACCGTCGTCGGCATCGTGGTGTCGGTGCCGATACTGATCGCCCTCGCGGTCGTCGGCTACCTCGGCTTCCTCGCGGCGGGGCGGGTCGTGAGCGAGAGCTGGGGGGCCGCGGTGGCCGTCGCGGTCGCGGTCGCCGTCGTCACGGGAGGCGTCCCGGTGCTCGGCGGGCTCGTCGGGTTCGTCCTGAACAGCATGGGAATCGGCGCGGCCTACCTCGACTACCGAGGCGACGGGACGCGGCAGACCCGGGGTGACACGAGACGGTCCGGCGCCGCAGGGGGGTCCGGATACGGCTCGAACCGGGCCGGCTCCCGGACCCGGAAGCGACGGAGCGGGCCGCCGTCGGGCTCGGGAACCGGCAGCGACGGGGGCGAACGGGACGGAAGCGACCCCGGGTCGTCGCGCTGAGCGGGACGACCGCCGGCGACGCGGGGCCGCGAACGTCCGGCTGCCTGCCCGGAGTCGGCCCGCCGGCCACCCGACACACCGGAAGACGTTTTCCGCCCGCTCCGATACCAGTGATATGGCTCCGAGTCGGCGCCGGGTTCTCGCGGCGGTCGGGGCGGCGCTGGTCGCGGGCTGCAACGAGTCGAACCAACCGACGGAGCCGCCCGAGCGGACGGTGACGCCGGTCGACGTCCCCCGGGCGCCGGCGGCCGCCCTCGGGGAGGCCGTCGGTGTCGCGGTCCCGGAGGTTCCGGCCGCGACCGTCATTTCCGACGAGCACCGAGAGACAGTCGTTGCGGCCGCCGAGCGGCTCGTCGACGCCGCCGAACGGGAAGCGGAGGCGGCGGAAGTCGAGCCGTCGGCCGCGGAGGGCGTCCGGGACGGCGAGGAGCCCCTCGCGACGGCCCGGGAGCGACTCGATGAACTGCGGGCATCGGCCCCGCCGCGACGGTACCGCCGGGTCGACCGCGGGTTCGGCGACGTCGGGTCGGTCCTCGGCTACGCCCGGGCGGCGGCGGGCGACCTCGACGTCGGGGCCGTCCGGGAGGCGCTGGCGGCCGAACGGGACCGTCACACCGCTCTCCGGGCCGGCTTCGATCACCGGCTGGCGGCGCCGGTCGCCCGCTTCCTCCCGACGGCGGGCGCC
>JAHENN010000172.1 GCA_018609665.1 Haloarculaceae archaeon
CGGCGACACCGGCGACGGCGTGAGCTGTCCCACCGCCGTCTCGCGGTGACACACCGGCGCCACCCGACGAAGGACCGCTACCGTCCGCGCCCGCGTCCGCCGTCACGGTAGCCGTCGTAGGCCCTCGCGTGTCGGGCGGGCGACACGGGGTGACCTCCTCCTCGCCGTGAACGGCGAGGCTTCCCACGGCACCGCACCGCTGGGTTGGGATATTTGCTGGTTTACGACCTGCCGGTATGACAGGCCAATGGCGGGGCCACACCGCCGTTACTCCTATCCCAGTATGGGACTCGGAGTTATCTTGTGACCGAGACACCACAGCGGTTCGAGATGGTGTCTCGAACGTTCTGGGCCTCGGAGTCCCGATATTGTGCATTTAACTGGCGGTAGGAACCGCCTCGGTGTATATTATACTACGACACGGCACAAGTTAAATATCCGTATTGCTGCCGAGCGTTGATTGTGTCAACGTCGTCGGATTCACGCCCGCTGTAAACGGCGGGGTTCTCTCCTCAAAAAAGATAGACCGGGTGGCCGTGCCGCTCGACTCGCCGGCGTCGAGTAGCTGTAGTGCCGCGTGACACCGGTGTTGGTTCCACGAGGAAACGCTTGCAGGAACACTTTACTCGAACCGGCATGATGATTCATTATGGACGACGAGACGACGGACGGACTCACGCACCTGTACCACGGGCCGGGCAAGGGAAAGACGACGGCCGCGGTCGGGCTGTGCACCCGGGCGCTGGGCCACGGGCAGACGGTCACCGTCCTCCAGTTCATGAAGGGCGCCGACGAGATGGCCGACCAGTACGGGGAGGTGCAGTTGCTCGACTCGCTCGAGGACGCGGCCGTCGAGCAGTTCCCGGCCGGCCACGCGCAGTCCGCCGACGACCTCTCGGACGCGGAACGGGAGCGGCTGGAGCGGGGCCTCGACGTCGCCACCGAGACGCTCGCCGACGGTCAGCACGACGTGGTCGTCCTCGACGAACTGCTGACGCTGCACTCGATCGGCTTTCTCGACGAGCAGCGGGTCGACACCGTCCTCCAGAGCAAGGCAGATGCCGTCGAACTCGTCGTCACGGGCCGTGAGGCGCCGGCAGCCGTGATCGACGCGGCCGACTACGTGAGCTACATCGGGGCGGTGAAACACCCGTTCCGCCGCGGAGTCGGCGCCCGGCCCGGTATCGAGTACTGACCGTCGGTCGTGCCGTGGCCGACGCGACGTTCCACCAGCCCTGTTCCGAAACGAGACTCGACGGATTCATTCGATGCAGACCGACGCGAGCGGAGTGTCCCCCGGAGCCACGACTGCCCGGCTGTCGACCGGACCCGTGTCGCGGGGGTCGACGCGACGGACCGAATATCGGCGTGACCGCGATGCTACCGAACACGTATCTGCTGGTCGTCAGGTCACCTGAGCGTCTTCCCAGCCCTCCGTGTGAACGCGGGCCGACGGAACGCCCAGTGCATCCAACTGCTCTTTTGCGGCGACGACCGCCGCCGGTACCCCACACACGTAGTAGTCCGCCTCTTGCTCGACGGCATCGACGACGTCGGGGAGCTGCTCTTGGATGTATCCGGTGTGGCCCGCCCAGTCCTCGCGGGAGAGGGAAAACCGCGTTTCGACGGGATGGATGAGTCCGTACTGTTCCAGCAGTGATTTGTACAGCAACTGGTCCTGCGTCTTCTCCCCGAACATGAACACCGCCCGGGGGCCGTCGGCTGCTGTGTAGGCCTGCAGCAGGCCGATGAGCGGCGTGATACCGGTCCCGGTTCCGATAAACACCGCCGGCCGATCCGTCCGCTGGAGCGTCAGGTTCCCCGTCAGGGTCGACTTCACCTGGACGGTGTCCCCGACCGATTGTTCGTCCATGTAATCGGCTACCCCGCCGGTCCCGTACGCCCGAATCATGAGGCCGATGCTCGTCTCAGCGACCGCGAGGACACTGTACGGTTTCACGCCGTTGTCAGTCTGCAACGCCGTGTGCTGTCCGGCCTCGCCGGTGAACGTCCCCTGCTCCAGTTCGAGGGTGTACTGCTTGCAATCCGGGCTGACTTCGGTAATCCCGGTAATCGTGGCGGTCTCGAAAGACACAGTATCTATTCTACGTGCCGAGTGCACCTAAACTGTCCGACACCAGAAGGCCGCCACGAATCCGGAACCAAACGCGCTGAGTGGTCAGATGTACGGACCACCGGGTTCGAAAGTATACGATTTCTTATAGTATTCTCCGTAGAACACCTACCGCACCCCGGCAGCGGGGTATGGTCGGTCCGACCTGCTGTATTAATCGTCGCTAACGACGGTTCGGTCTCCTTCGTCATCGTCGCCCTCGTATTCGTAGACCACGTCGTCGTCCTCGTCGGCAACCGCTTGATGTGATCCGTCACAGTGCGGCTTGTTCGACGAAAGGCCACATTGGCAGACGGCGACGGTCCCGCCCTGGTCCTGCAGTTCATCCTCGTCAACGACGTATGGTCCCTCCGCGTCGTGGGTGATTTTCCGTGCCACAGAGAAAGGAATGGTATGAGTGAACATAACTCTTCGCCGACGACACCCATCGATGTGAGTCGACGACCGACGGAGGATTTCCGATTTGTCGCGCGATGCGTATACTGTGGGTTCTTGCCGCTTGGAGCAACCACCCGACGGCCAGCGGTGGATTCCGGTGCGCCGTTGGTGCTAAGAGATGCTGTAGTAGTCTAACAGTGCTTCGAGAAGCAGGTGTTCGCCCCGCTCCGGCGGATAGTGCGTATCGATGTACTCCTCGGCGGCGCCGACCTCTCCGCGGCGTGCATGCCGGCGCACGACGACGGCAGATTCATAGAACATACTCTTGTCAGATTTCTCGACAGCGGTGTCCCCGACCTCCTGTCGGGTCGCCTCTGCGAGGGAGTCGTAGTTCAGCATCTCCGGCTCGTAGTCGTCGTGCAGCGAGTCCAGTAGTAACTCTGTCGCGAACCGATAGAACTCCGATTTGTGCTCGAAGACGTCCTCTTCGACCAGTTCCTCGACCGATTCAACAATCGAGTCAGAGTATCGGACCGTTTCTTGAACCATCGGTCGTCCTATCTCCGTGAGTAGTGGCAACATGGCCAGGGGTAATAATAATACTGCATACAGGTTCGGCGTCGATAATACGGCGAGACTACACCCGCGTGTTCGACACGCCCCGTGTACCGTCTCCAACTCGTGATGACAGCAAATCGGAGTCCTACGCGTCAGATATCGACGCCGAAGGGCGTGAACTCCTCGGCGCACGTGGCGACCGCGGCGAGCAGTTCGGCGGCCGCATCGAGGTCGACAAGATCGACCACCTCGACCGGGGTGTGCATGTAGCGGTTCGGAATCCCGAGATTGAGTGCGGGCGTGCCGCCGCTCGCCGTGTAGAACGCATCGGCGTCGGTGCCGGTCCGGCTGCCAGTGGCAGCCAACTGGAGGTCGACGTCAGCGTCCTCACCGACGGTTCGCACCGCGGATACGAGCGCCGGGTGATTCGCGCTGCCCCTGGCGACGACTGGCCCGGACCCCAGCGCGATATCACTCGTCTTGTCGCCGGGCGAGTCGGGCTGGTCGGTCGCATGGGTCACGTCGACGGCGATGACGGCGTCGAACTCCGTCTCGAAGCCGACCATCCGTGCCCCCCGGAGGCCGAGTTCCTCCTGTACCGTCGACACCGCGCACACGGTCGCCTCCGGATCGGTCTGGACGGCGCGCCGGAACGCCTCCGCGGCGGTCCAGATGCCGACGCGGTTGTCGATTCCACGGGCGGCGATCCGGTCGTCGGCCAGTTCCGCAACCTCGCTGTCGATGGTCACGGGATCGCCGACCGAAACGAGTTCGCGGGCGGCCTCCCCGTCCTCGACGCCGACGTCGACGTACTGTGATCCGATGTCGCTGTACCCCTCTTCGTCACCATCCCGGAGGTGGATGGCGACCTGTCCGATGACCCCGTCGACCGTGCCGTCGTCGGTGTGAATCGTCACGTGCTGGCCCCGGGTGACGGTCCGGTCGGACCCGCCGATGGGTGTCAGATTCAGCGAGCCGTCGTCGGCGATCGAACGGATCATCAGCCCGATCTCGTCGCCGTGGCCTGCAACGGCGATCTTCGGCGCGTCCGGGTCGCCATTCGAGACGGCAACGGCGTTGCCGTACGCGTCCACGCGTGTCTCGTCGGCATATGGCTCGACGTACTCGAGCCACCGGCGCTGTCCAGCGGCTTCGAAGCCGGACGGCGTCGATGTCGACAGCAGGTCGTCGAGAAACGCCCGTTGGGACTCTTCCATGTCGGGACTTTGGGGTGCCATGCGTATCAAGACCGTGCCGAGCGCCCGAGAGATGCCGCCGGAATCCACCGTCGGCGTGCAGGTGGAGGCCAGCGCCGTGCACGCCGGCAGTTGACATCGTCGTCGACTCGCCTACCGGCATGTTAGCAGCCTCATCGGTCGTCTCCAGGCGTGAACACCAACCTCAATCAGTAACAGATAGGTGTCCTGCACCCGTACCAGCAGTATGACGTGGGCGTGTTCTATTCATCCCGACGATCTCGCCGATGAGGGGAGCAACCGCCACGGCGTCCCGTGGTCCGACCTCAAGGAGACGTTCGAGCGATTCTGTGGGTTTTCCGACGGAAAGCTGGACGACGACGGTGGGTTCGTGAACATGACGCCGTCGGAGCTGGATTCGTGGGCGACGAACGGGTGTGCCGACCAGAAGTCGATCAACCCAGGGGTCGTTCGCAGGCGGGTTCTGAAGCCGGCGACGACCCACCCACGCGACTGGAAGTCGTACGGCGACTCGGGGATGGACGACCCCGAACGGATGGGCCACCTCGAAATCGCGAACAAGGTCATCTCCTACAACTCCAGAGGCTTCGGCTCCTGGAAACGGTACGGCGAGTACAAACGGTTCGGTGATGTCCCGCACCGGTGTCCGTCGGGATGGGGAATCGCGAACCTCAACTGGCAGCAGGACCCACGGCGGGTCTACGCCGGCGAGTTCTACGCTGTCGACGACGAGCGACGGCGCCAGGTGGAGATTCGGGAGGACCTCAGGAGCTGACCCAACCCGTCGGGTGATTCCGAGATTCGCCCGCAGTCAGCGGGTTACGGGACCGACGACACCTCAGTAGTATCCGCCGTCGTCATCCGGTGTGTCGGTCGGTGTCGGCGTCGGTGTCTCGGTCGACGTGTCGGTCGGCGTCGGCGTCTCCGTTGGCGTGTCGGTCGGCGTCGGTGTCTCCGTTGGTGTGTCGGTCGATGTCTGCGTCGGCGTCTCGGTTGGCGTCTCCGTGGATGTGCTCTGTGCCCCGCCACCGGGGTCCGTACAACCCGCTGCTCCGAGCATCGCGCCACCGATAGCGGTCAGGATGAACTGCCGTCTATCCATCGTACCAATCGGTACATTTGCGACGAAGGAATGTTTACCGCTCCCCGCACACGTCGACCCCTGCCGGAGAATCGAGCGGCCTCGACACGCTCGGCCACGCCGGAAATACCCTGACGTGGTTGTGTTGCCGACTCCGCGTCTCTCCCCCGGCGTCGGACGCCGTCTCTGGGCCATCTCCTCGGGGGAGACACGGCACGGCTGTGCGGTTTCCATCCGGTGGGTTTATTATCGGAGACAGTTACTCAACACCTGAGTAACTATGAGCATCCTCCTGACCGGCGCCGACGGCTACGTCGGCTGGCCGGCCGCCCTGCGCATCGCCGACCGCACGGACGACCGCGTCGTTCTCGTGGACAACTTCGCCCGCCGGGAGTGGGTCAAGGAGGTCGGCTCCGTCTCCGCGACCCCGGTCGCCTCCGTCGACGAGCGGCTGGCGGCCGCCCGCGAGGTCCACGGCCTCCACAACCTCTCCTTCGTCGAGGGCGACCTCACCGAGAAGTCCTTCGTCGAGGAGCTGCTGCAGGTCCACGAGCCGGACACCGTGGTCCACACGGCCGCCCAGCCGTCGGCGCCGTACTCCCAGATCAACGGCGAACGCGCCAACTACACCCAGCACAACAACCTCCAGGCGACCCGCAACCTGCTGTTCGGCCTCGAGGAGAACGACCTCACCGACACCCACTTCGTCGAGACGACCACCACGGGCGTCTACGGCGCCCCCGAGTTCCCGATCCCGGAGGGCGGCGCTACGATGGAAAACGACGGCGAACGCGACGAGGTGCCGTTCCCGGCGATGGCCGGGTCGTGGTATCATCTTTGTTACGATGCAGATACGGAGATTTTGACCCGCGAGGGTTGGAAACCGTTTCCCGAACTGCGAGAGGACGATGCAGTCATGTCGATGGACACAGATACCGGGGGAACCGGCTGGACCGTCCCGTCAGCGGTTCAATCGTACGAGTACTCGGGAGAGATGGTCACCGTCTCGAACCGGCGTGTCGACCTGAAGGTGACCCCCAATCATCGGATGCTAATCGGCACCAGCTGGGCACAGGATGGCCACGAAACGTTCGAGAACCGACGAAAAATCGTTGAGGCCGATCAACTCGGTGACGACTACCAACATCCATGCTTTTTCACATCTTTTCCCCAGTGGGACGGGCGTGACGCGGAGACATTCGAACTCCCGGGGTGTGACCGGGAAATGAATCAAGTCTCGGTCGTTCAACTCCAGCCGAAGACTATTGAGATGGACGCGTGGCTCCGATTCTTCGGATGGTGGCTCGCTGAGGGTACGGTCGGCAAAGCTGACCAGACGAATAACGTCCGTCTCTATCAGACTGGTGCGAAGGAACTGATTGAACTCTTTGAGAATATCGGGTACGATCGAGACAAAGTTCGACATCACGTTGATAAAAAACAGGAGTACATCGAACTGAGTGACCATCAGCTCGCGGCGTATCTCAGAGAATTCAAGAATGAAAAACGAATCCCTGGATGGATGCGTAACCTCTCGCGCGATCACCTTGACACTCTGCTCACGGCTCTAGTCGAAGGCGATGGGTCCGAACACAGACGGGGATGGAAATACTATACGTCGGATTCAGAGTTAGCGAACGACGTCCAAGAAATTGCGCTCAAACTCGGGTATAGTGCGACGGTTCACAGTTTGGACCGAAGTGCTGAGGACAATTATCAGACCAAGCGTGAATACCGGGTTTCGATCAGCCCAACCTGGTGTGTCCAAGCAAACCAACAAAAGAATGTATTCGGCCGCGACCAGTATAGCGGCAGGGTCTACTGTTGTACGGTTGATGGCGGCGTCGTTCTGGTCCGCCGCAATGGGAATCCGGTCTGGTGTGGAAATTCGAAGAGCCACGACGCCGCGAACATGCGGCTGGCCCACCGGCAGTTCGACGTCCCGGTCTCCGACGTCCGGACGGCCATCGTCTACGGCACCGAGACGGAGGAGACCCGCGCCGACGACCGCCTGCAGACGCGGTTCGACTTCGACTACTACTTCGGGACCGTCGGCCACCGCTTCTGTGCCCAGGCCGTCGCCGGCTACCCCGTCACCGTCTACGGCAAGGGCGAACAGCGCAAGCCCTTCATCGCGCTCGAAGATGCCGTCGAAGGCCTCGCCCGGCTCGCCACGGGCGACCCCGACGACCGGCCGGCCGCCCACACCGTCTACAACCAGGTCACCCGCGCAATCAGCATCGTCGAGGTGGCCAACACCATCGCCGACGTCGGCGACGAGTTCGACCTCGACGTCGCCGTCGAGCACTTCGAGAACCCCCGCGACGAGGACGAAACCCACAAGATGGAGATCGAAAACGACCACTACGCCGAGCTCATCGGCGGCCAGGCCCAGACCTTCGAGGGCGGCGTCCGGGACGTCTTCGAGACCATCGTCCCACACCGCGAGACCATCGCCGCCCACGAGGACCGCTTCCTGCCGGGGGTCCTGGAGGAGTGACGATGCGGGTGCTGGTCACCGGCGGCTGCGGATACATCGGCAGCGCGCTCGTCCCGCGGCTGCAGGCCGACGACGCCGTCGCCCGGGTGACGGTGCTGGACAACCTCTCGACGGGGTCGCCGGCCAACCTGGCGGGCGCCGACGTCGGCCGCGACGACCTCACCTTCCGCGAGGGTGACGTCCGGGAGTACGGCGCCGTCGAGGCGGCCGTGCGGGACGTCGACGCCGTGATTCACCTGGCGGCCATCACCGGCGCCGAGAGCACCCACGACCGCGCGGCCGAGACGCGGGCGGTCAACCGCGACGGCACGGAGAACGTCCTGAAGGCTGCCCGGAAGTTCGACGTCGACCGCGTCGTCTTCGCCTCCTCCTGCAACAACTACGGCCGCGCCGAATCGCGGGCAATCGACGAGACCGTCGAACCGGACCCGATCAACCCCTACGCGCAGGCCAAACACGACTCCGAGCGGCTGCTCGAAGAGTACGCCGACGACTACGGCATGGAGACGACGGCGCTCCGGATGAGCACCAACTACGGCTACGCGCCGGGCGTCCGGTTCAACCTCGTGGTGAACACGTTCGTCTTCCGGGCGCTGACGGACCGCCCGCTGACCGTCTACGGCGACGGCTCCAACTGGCGGCCGTTCATCCACGTCGAGGATGCCGCCCGGGGCTTCCAGGCGGCGACGACCGAGCCCGACCGGTGGCCGCAGCGGGTGTACAACGTCGGCGCCGACGCCGCGAACTACCGCATCGAGGAGGTCGCCGCCCTCGTCGACGAGGAACTGGACCGCGAGCTGGACATCAGCTACCTCCGGGAGCGACAGCCCGGGCCGTCGTACCACGTCGACTTCGGCCGCCTCGAGGAGACCGGCTTCGAGCCGGAGTGGACGCTGCCGGCGGGTATCAGGGACCTGGCGGGCCGTCTCGGCGCCGACGGGCCGGCTCACGGGGAGGCTTCCGGCGGGACCGCCGCGCGGGGTGAGACCGATGTCTGAGTTCACCGTCGGCGTCACGGGCGCGGCCGGCTACATCGGCGCCCGGGTCGTCCACGAACTCGAGGCCGCCCACCCGGAGTGGGAGCTTGTCGCCGCGGACAACTTCTACCGCGGGACGGTCCGGGAGATTGGCGACGTCGCGGTGCAGCATCTCGACATCCGGAACCGGGACGAACTCGCGGCGACGTTCGGCGACGTCGACGTCCTGTTGCATCTGGCGGCCGTCAGCGGCGTCGACGACTGCGACGACAACCCCGAGCTGGCCTACGAGACGAACGTCGTCGCGACGAACCACGTCGCGAAGCTCTGCTACGAGGAGGGTATCGGGCTCGTCTTCCCCGCGAGCATGGCGCTCTGGGGCGACCCGGAGTCGTTCCCAATCACCCTCGGCCAGCCCCGTGACCCGCTGAACTGGTACGCCCGGACGAAGGTGCTCGGCGAGAGGGCCATCGACGGCTTCGCGCCGGATAACTTCCCGGCGCACGTCCTCATCAAGTCGAACCTCTACGGCGAACACACCGTCGACGGCCGGCGGGTGTCGAAGGGAACGGTCATCAACTTCTTCGTCCAACGGGCGCTCGGCGGCGAGACACTCACCGTCTACGAACCGGGCACGCAGGCCCGGAACTTCGTCCACGTCGTCGACGTGGCCCGCGCCTACGTCCGCAGCGCCGAACGGCTCCAGGAGCAGCTGGCCGCCGGCGACACCGGCGTCGACCGCTACATGATCGCGAGCGACGAGGACCCCGGCGTCATGACCGTCGCCGAGACGGTTCGGCGAATCGCCGAGGAGGAGGCCGACCTCGATCCCGACGTCGAACTGGTCGAGAACCCCCGTTCCGGCGAGACGATGGTCGAGGAGTTCGGCGTCGACACCGAGGAGACCCACGCGGAACTCGGCTGGGAGCCGACCCATACCGTCGAGGAGACGATCCGGCGGCAGCTCCGCGCCAACCTCGATTAGCGGTCGGACAACTCGGTGCTGTCGTGCTCCCAGATGAGGTCGAAGTAGCGGCTCATCCCGGCCACGAACGACTCGTTGTCCGTGACCGCCGCTTGCCGCATGTGCAGCGGGACGTCCGTTTCCTCGACCAGCAGGATCGCGGTGCCGGTCTCGTAGTCGAGGCTCGGGTCCGCCAGCGTCCCGCGCCACGGCAGCCGCTGTTCGCTGAACCGGTACGACACCTCGGGGAACTCCGCGTCGATGTGGTCGACGATCTCCGCCTGGATGCGGCTGTTCTCCTCGGTCAGATGCGACGGGTGGACGAACAGAATCGAGACGTCGACGCCGCGGTCGACGGTCTCCCGCAGCGTCGCCTCGACGTCGGCGAGGTACTCGAAGCTCTTGGTCGTGATGTCGAGCTCCGTGTCGGTGTCCCGGTAGATCTCCCGCGTCTCCCGGAGGCTCGGCTCGCCGACGTCGACGACGTGGAACAGCTCCTCGGTCGGGGAAACCTCCGACGTCGCCGTCTCGTACAGCGGCCGGTAGTGCTCCAGAAACGCCTCCGACACCGAGTCGACCTCCCGGCAGTACGCCTCGTAGGCCTGTCGGCGGTTGGCCTTGGCCCGCTCGAGGATCTCCGCCGGCGGCTTCGGCTGGTACTCCTTCGGCCGGCCGGGGATGATCTCGATGAACCCCTCGTCGCCGAGCGACTCGAGGACGCCGTAGACGCGGGCCTTCGGAATCCCGGACGCCTCCGCCAGGTTCGGCGCCGTCGTCCGGCCGAGACGCAGCAGCTGGTCGAGGGCGGTCCGCTCGTACTCCGTCAGCTCTAGCGTCTCCAGCAGCTGCGTCCCCTCGGTGTCCGTCATGTGACTCCCGGTTCGGGGGGTTCGCTCCTAACTTTTATGTACTGGGCCCCCAGTACAGTTTACTATGAATCCGAGTAACACTGGCTCGGGGACGGACCCCGACGACGCCCGAGAGGTCGACGCCTCGCATCTGGAGGCCATCGACGACGGCTGTGGCTGTGCCGAGGTCTGGGAGTCGCTCAGCGACCAGCGGCACGGCGGGGACTGACGGCTCGGGACGACGACCGACGGTTCTGCTCCCGGCAGGTACGGCACCGGCCGCATCGCCCGAAGACGAAACCTGCATTGACGGCCCCCGAGTACGACGCGTGTGGCCGACCCCGTCCGTACAGCCGTCGCGAAGCTCCGGGCAGCCGCGGGCGACCGCTGGATCGACGGGCCGACCACCGTCCTGGCGGCCGTCGGCCTCGGGTGGGCGCTGTCCATCGGCGTCCGGTTCGTCTACCCGGCGCTCGTCCCGTTCCTGCGGGCGGAGTTCGACTTCGGGCTCTCGGCGGCTGGCCTTCTGTTATCGTTGCTGTGGGCCGCCTACGCCGCCGGCCACGTCCCAGGCGGCGTCCTCGGCGACCGGATCGGCGAGGGCAACGTCCTGGTGGTAAGTGCCGTCGTCTCGACGGCCGCGATGGTCGCCGTCGCCGCCGCGACCGGGCTGGTCGTGCTGTTCGCGGCGACGATTGCCTTCGGGCTGGCCACCGCGCTGTACGGCCCCACCCGTTTTACGGTCCTCACGGACCTGTTCCCCGACGATTCGGGATCGGCGGTCGGGCTCACGATGGCCGCCGGCAACGTCGGCAACGCCGCCCTGCCGGTGGCGGCGACGGCACTCGCGGGCGCGCTCACCTGGCGGGTCGGCTTCGGCGCGTTCGTCCCCTGTTTCGCCGTCGCCGCCGTCGGGCTGTGGGCCGCCGTGCCGTCCCGGACCTCCGAGCCCGCCGCCGCGGTCGGCGGCGACTCCCTCCGGGCGACGCTCGGCCGGCTGCGGGCCGGCATCTCCGGCGGCGCCATCCCGACCATCGTCGCCGTCCAGGTCACGCTCAGCTTCCTCATCCAGGGCTTCGCGTCGTTCTACCCGGTGTATCTCGCCGAGGCCAAGGGGCTGTCGCCGGCGACGGCCGCGACGCTGTTCGGGGCGTTCTTCGCCCTCGGGGCCGTGGTCCAGCCGACGGCCGGAGCGTTCATGGACCGCGTCGGGCTGCGGCGCACCCTGCTGGGCTGTTTCGCCGCCTGTCTCGTGGCGCTGTGGGGGCTGCCGTTCGTCGACGGGCTCGTCCCCATCGCCGCGCTGACGGCGCTGTTCGCCGCCTGGAACGGCACCATCGTCGTCACCCAGACGTACATCGCCGACACGCTCCCGGCCGAGATGCAGGGCACCGGCTTCGGACTCCTGAAGGCCGGCTGGATGCTGCTCGGCGCGACCGCGCCGCTCGTCGTCGGCGTGATGGCCGACGCGGGGCTGTTCGACGAGGCGTTCCTCCTGCTCGGGGCCGTCGGCAGCGTCGGGCTGGCCATCGCGACGCTCAAGTTGTAGCTGACCCCGCGACTCGGGTCGTCAGTTCCGGCGACCGGACGACGCCGGCGGTTCGCAACTCGCGCCACGACCTGCCGACGCCGCGGGGACGACTTCGGCGGGTACCCTGACCGGGGCACTGAGCACCCGGTCGGCCGAACGCATGCGCCCCGACCACACTCACTCGACGGTGACGCTTTTCGCGAGGTTGCGGGGCTTGTCGACCGGCCGGCCGAGCTTCGCGGCGGTGTGGTAGGCCAGCAACTGCAACTGAACGTTGGCGAGAATCGCCGCCGTCCGGGGGTGGGTCTCCGGAATCTCGAGGACGTGATCGACGTACCGTTCGACGTCGGCACGGCCGTCGGTGACCGCGACGACGGGGGCACCGCGGGCCTCGACCTCCTTGATGCTGCCGACGGTCTTGCGGGCGGCCTCGTCGTCGCCGGTGACGGCGGCGACGACGGGCGTGTCGGGCGTCACCAGCGCCAGCGTCCCGTGTTTCAGTTCGCCGGCGGCGAACCCCTCGGCGTGTCTGTACGTGATCTCCTTCATCTTCAGCGCCCCCTCCATGGCGACGGCCTGCTGCAGCGCCCGGCCGATGAAGAAGTAGGCCTCGGCGTCGAGGTAGGTTTCGGCGACGGCCTCGGCGTCGGTCCCGTCGAGGACGGCCTGGACGTCGCCCGGCAGGTCCCGCAGCGCCGCCAGCAGCTCGCGGTCGACCGGGCCGTCGGCGAGGCGTTGTGAGAGGAGGTTCAGCGCGGTCTGCTGGCCGGCGAAGGTCTTGGTGGCGGCGACGCCGATCTCCGGCCCCGACCGGATGTAGCAGACGTGGTCGCACTCCCGGGCCATCGTCGAGCCGACGGTGTTGGTCAGCGCCAGCGTCTCGGCGCCGCGGCGCCGCGCCGTCCGGGTCGCCGCCAGCGTGTCGGCCGTCTCGCCGCTCTGGGAGACGCCGACCACCGTCGCGTCCTCCATCGGCGGCGGCGCGACGGCGTACTCGTGGGAGAGAAACGCCTGTGCGGGGACGCCGTCGGCCCGCAGCAGCCGGGCGCCGTAGACGGCGGCGTGGTAGCTCGTGCCGGCGGCGACGAGGTGGGCGCGGTCGACGGCGAGGTCGTCAAGCTCCTCGAGCGTGACGTCGCCGCCGAGCTCGTCGACCCGGCCCCGGAGGCACTGCCGGAGGGCGCGCGGCTGCTCGTGGATCTCCTTGAGCATGAAGTGGTCGTAGCCGCTCTTGCCGGTGTCTTCGGCGTCCCACTCGACGGTCTCGACGGCCGGCTCCCGCGGGCGACCGTCGGCGCCGGTGACGCTCCAGCCGGCGGGCGTCAGCCGGGCGACGTCGCCGTCCTCGAGGTAGACGACCCGGTCGGTGAACGCCCGGAAGGCGGGGACGTCGCTGGCGAGGTAGGTGGCGTCGTCGTCGATGCCGAGCACGAGCGGCGAGTCGTTGCGCGCGACGAGGACGGCCTCGGTGCCCTCGACGACGCAGGCCAGCGCGTAGCTGCCCTCCAGCCGGGCGACGGCGTCCCGGAACGCCCTCTCCGGGTCGTTGCCGGCGTCGAGGCCCGCCTCCACGAGGTGCGGGACGACCTCGGTGTCGGTGTCGCTGTCGAACGTGTGGCCCGACGCCGACAGCTCGTCCCGCAGTTCCCGGTAGTTCTCGATGATGCCGTTGTGGACGACCGCCACCCGCCCGGCGCAGTCCCGGTGGGGGTGGGCGTTGTCGTCGGTCGGCGGGCCGTGGGTGCTCCAGCGGGTGTGGCCGACGCCGACCGTCCCCGAGAGGTCGTCCCGGTCGGCGACGGACGACTCCAGGGCCGCGATTTCGCCGGCCGTCTTGTCCACGCGGAGCCCGCCCGACCCGACGAGGGCGACGCCGGCGGAGTCGTAGCCGCGGTACTCCAGCTTCGAGAGCCCGTGCATGAGCGTCGACAGCGTCTCGTCGCCGCAGCCGACGCAGCCGATGATGCCGCACATCAGCGGACCACCTCCGCGCCGTCGGCGACGGTGCCCGACAGGAAGACCCCGTCGCCGACGGTCGCGTCGGCGCCGACGAGCGTCCCCGGGGCGACCGTGACGCCGCCGCCGACCGTCGCCCGGTCGGCCAGAACGGCCCCGAGGGCCCGGTCCTCGAAGACACGGCCCTCGACGTGGACGTCGCCGGGGCCGCCGACGACGGCGGAGCCGACGCCGACGGCGACCTTCCGGCCGGCGACGCAGTCGGCCAGCGTCGCGCCGTCGCCGACCCGGCAGTCGGCGTCGAGGACGGCGTTCCGGAGCGTGACGTTGGCACCGACGGTGCCGTTCCGCCCGACGGTGACGTTCGGCCCGACGACGGCGCCGGCAGCCACCTCGACGTCCGGTCCGACGACGACCGGCGGCTGCAGCGTCGCGGTGCCGTGGACCCGGGCGCTGTCGGCCACCCAGACCGCCTCCTCCCGGCGCGGGCGGTCGACCCGCTCGCGGGCGAGCAGCTCCCGGTTCAGGTACAGCAGGTCCCACGGGTAGGTGGCGTCGCCCCACAGGCCGTCGGTCCGCACCGCCCGCACCTCGCCGTCGTCCATCAGCGTCCCGATGACGTCCGGCAACTGGAGCTCGCCGTCCCGCCGGGCGGTCCGGTCGGCGGCGTCGAACACCCGCTCGTCGAAGGCGTACACCCCCGCGTTGATGAGCCGGTAGTCGCCGTCGTCGGGGCGCTCGACCAGTTCCGTCAGCCGGCCGTCGTCGACGCGGACGGCGCCGTACTTCGACGGCTCCGGGTGTTCGAGCGCACCGACGGTCGGCCGGCCGTCGAAGGCCTCGAGGACGCCGGCGACGACGTCCTCGCCGATGACCCGGTCGCCGTTGAGCACGAGCACCGGCGGCTCGACCGCCCCGGCGGCCTGCTGGAGGGCGTGGCCGCTGCCGAGCTGCTTCCGCTGGCGGACGTACGTCAGCGGCACGTCCCGGTGGGCGTGGCCGAAGTGCTCCTGGACGCGGTCGCGCTCGTAGCCGACCACCAGACGGATCCGCTCGAGCCCGCAGTCGACCAGCACGTCCAGTACGTGCTCGAGGACGGGGCGGTCCGCCGCCGGCAGCATCGTCTTCGGGCGGTCGTGCGTCAGCGGCCGCATCCGCGTCCCCTCGCCGGCCGCGAGGACGACCCCGGTCGTGACGTTCATACGCGCTGATGACCCCGGAGCGGAATGAACTTGTTGGCGGTCGACGCCGGAGTCACCCGGCGCCGACGCCCGCGAACGGTGCCGGTGCCGACACGCATAGCCGCCTCCGGCCACAACCCCTCGCATGGACGAGTACCCGAAGGAGCCGCCGGCGGACGTGCCGCCGGAGCACCGCGAGCAGGCCCGCGAGCTCCAGGTCGAGCTGTTCGTCCTGGAGGCCCGCCTGGAGTCGGCCAACTTCGAGGACGAGGAGGCCTACCGGCGGGCGATCAACGAGCGCGAGGCGGAGCTGGACGAGCTGCGGGCTGGGGACTGACCGGCGTCACGACCGACGTTTCGCCGGCGAAACCCCGTTTCCTTGCACACACCTGATACTTATCGCGGGCGGCCGCCTCGTGTCGGACACGATGACACCAGCCGAGCCGGTCGTCGACGGGGAGAGGCACGGCGCGCCCGGCGCGATTCGAACCGCACTCCGGCGGTCGGGTGGCCGGGAGGTAGCCCCGGACGCGGGGCACGCCGGACGCGACGGATGACGCGGACGAAACTCGGCGTCGCGCAGCCCGCGGAGTGGAACGAGACGTGGGCGCTGGCGGTCGTGTTCGGGCTGGCGTCGGTGCCCTGGACGTACGCGTTCGTCACCTACCTCGGCGTGAACGCCGAGGCTTGCATAGCGAGCGGGAGGGAGTGAAGCTCCCTGCCTGTTGCGCTCTTTGTGTGCCGGTGCGGTTGACCGACAGCGGCAATTTAATTATCGGTGTCCTCCACTCAAACCCCCGTTTGACACCGGGGTGCGGAGCGGCACGAGGCATCACGCTCGCTTCAACGAACCCGACTTTGGGGCCGGGTGACACCGGCCCATTCAGTCAGAGAAAGGCGACCTGTCCCGCGAAAACTGGTCGCCCACCCGTTACCGGGCTATCGCACTTGCGCCCTGACTGAACGTATGTATCAACTGGTTCTCACGGTCAAATAGCTTACGCGATTCCCGCCCGCCGTGAACGGCGGGACTCCCTCGCTGAATGAGGTGGCCGGCCTGCACATCCCGCTGTGGCCGTCGTTCATCGCGTCCGCGACCTTCTACGCCGCCGGTGACGGGCTGGACGGGCTCGCCCGGGGGCTACGCGAGCAACCTCGCCGGCATCGTCTACGCCGTCCTGACGCTCGCGCTCGTCGAGGCGTACCTCGGCGGCGGGGTCGTCGCCCTCAGCGTCGTCGTCGGCGCGTTCATGTTCCTCGCCAGCCTCCACGAGTTCGTCCCGCTGCTGTCGTTCACCCCGGGCGGGTTCTTCGGCTACGCGACGATGTTCAGCGTCCACGCCGCCGAGGCGACCGCCCTCGGCGTGACGGGCCTTCCCGGCGAGGCGGTCGCCGCCGTCCTGTCGATGCTCATCGGGGCGGCGATCGGGCTCGCGACCGACGAACTGAGTTCGGCAATCGAGTGACGACGCAGTTCCGCAAGACGACGGGCGCGTGCCGCGTTCGGCACGGCACCCGAGATGTTGCGAGAGCTGACCCTTCCGACGGCTGATTCGCGCCTCGAGGCGCCGCCCCGGTCGTGACGCCGTAGCGGGGAGTATCGCGTTCTACCTGCCGACGGCCGCAGCCGCCGACTCCGCGGACCGACGCTCCGGCGTCGCCGTACGGTTGGCAGCCGTGTCGTCGGTCCGCTCGACGACGTACCGGCGGCCGGCCATCGGGTCCAAAAGCGAGTCCACCGGGGCGTAGTCGTCCCGCAGCACCGGCGCGTCCTCGTCGGGTCGCTCGTACCGGTAGTCGTCGACCTCCTCGTCGAGGTCGAGCCCGACCGCCCGCCGGCGGTTGCGCTCCCGGAGGGTCGCCTGCGAAATTCGGCCGTCGCGCTTCGTGGCGACCAGCTCGACGTTCTGGACGACGCCCCCGCCGGCGGTCGGGAAGGAGTACACCTCGGGGTAGACCCGCGAGACGGTCCGGTGTTCCGCGCGGTAGAACCGCGAGGCCGGGCCGGTCGGCGCCGAGATGACGTTCGCCACCAGCACGCCGTCGTCCGACAGACGCCGCTCGGTGAGCCGCATGAACTCCGCCGTCGTCAGGTGGAACGGCACCTTGTCCTGCCGGTAGGCGTCGAGGACGATGAGGTCGTAGGTCCTGTCGGTCTCCCGCAGGTGGCGGCGGCCGTCGCGGCTGTAGACGTTCAGCCGGTCGGATTCCGGCACCGCGAAGTACTCGCGGGCGACGCGGATCACCTCGGGGTCGATCTCGACGACGTCGACCGTCGCGTCGTACTCCTCGAGGAACCGCTTGGGGCCGGAGAAGCCGCCGCCGCCGACGAACAGCACCCGGTCGATCTCCCCGGGGTCGTCTGCGAACAGGTACGGCAGGTGGAAGTACCGCGTGTAGTCGAAGACGTAGCGGGTCGGCTGGCTGCGGTCCATGGCGCTGTGGCGCTGGCCGTCGAGGTACAGCGTCCGGACGTCGCCGCGGTCGACGACCTGTAGCTCCTGGTACTCCGTCTGGGTCTCGTGGACGACCCGGCCCTCCGGGGTGACGCCGGCGACGCCGGTCCCGATGGCCACCGACAGCAGGAGCATCGTCCCGAGGACCGCCCCGAGCGACTCCCGCGAGGGGTCCGGCAGCGTCAACAGCCCGGCGGTCACGACCAGCAGGGCGCCGAAGAGGAAGGCGATGGCGTCGGTTCCGATGGCGGGCACGAGCGCGTAGGTGGTCCCGAAGGCGCCGACGATGCTGCCGACGGTACCGACGGCGTAGACGTGGCCGGAGGCCTCGCCGGTGCCGTCCCGGTCGGAGAGCTCGGCGGCGTAGGGGCTGACGAACCCCAGGAGGTATGTCGGCGGCCCGAACAGCAGCGCGACGGCCGGCAGCGAGGCCGCCCGGCTGGGCAGCGGGAACGCGACCGTCGCCCGCACCAGGAAGTCGCCGGCGAACACCAGTCCCGCGACGTAGGCGGCCGTCAGGACGAACAGCCGGGCCAGCCCCGCCGGGTCGGCCCGCCGGCTCGCCCGCCGCCCGCCGCGGTGGTAGCCGAGGCTCAGCGCCGCCAGGAAGACGCCGATGATTGTCCCCCAGGTGTAGATACTGCTGCCGAACTGCGGGGCGATGATCCGGCCGGCGAGGATCTCCAGGCCCATGCTGGCGACGCCGGAGACGAAGACGGCCGCCTCGGCCCCGCTGACGCGGTCGACCGCCCGCCGGATCATGCCTGGCCCCGCGCGGGCGACCCGCGTCGGTCGGCGCCGCTCGCCGGCGGACGTCCGGCCGCCGCGTCCCTGTCCATGGGAGCGGTACGACTCCCGGGCAGTTGAATGGCCGGGACCGGCATGTGGACGGGCGCGTCGCGGCGGCTGTCGGGGACGACGCGGACCACGCGCGGACCCGGCGGCGATGGCAAGCGTGTTACCTGCGGACCCCCGAGAGCCGGCAATGAGCCTCATCGACGACGCCCGTGCCCTGCTGGCGTCGGGCCCGCTGTGCGATTCGTGTCTCGGCCGGCCCGTCGCCGACCGGAGCTTCGGGCTGACGAACGCCGAGCGGGGGCGGGCGCTGCGGACGACCGTCGCGCTGGCCGACGACGAGCCGTACGAGGAGCCGGACGTCGACTGCTGGGTCTGCGAGGGCGTCTGCGGGCGGTTCGAGGCGCTGGCCGACCGGCTGCTCGACGCCCTCGGCGACACCGAACTGTACACCTACCAGGTCGGCACGCGCGTGCCGCCGCTGCTCGCGGAGAACGGCCTGCTGCTGCGGGAGGAAGCTGGCTTCGAACCCGACGCCGGCGAGGAGCTGAAAACGGAGCTGAACCGCGAGGTCGGCCGCCGGGTCGGCGCCCGCCTCGGCGCCGAGGTCGACTTCGAGCGGCCCGACGTCCAGTTCCTGCTGGACCTCGACGCCGACGCCGTCGAGGTCCAGCGCAACTCCGTGGCGGTGTACGGCCGCTACCGGAAGCTCGAGCGCGGCATCCCCCAGACGGAGTGGGACACCTACGACGAGAGCGTCGAGGAGCTGGTCGCGCCGCCGTTCCTCTCGGCCCTCCGGGGGACGGAGGCGGTGTTCCACGGCGCCGGCCGCGAGGACGTCGACGCGCTGATGCTCGGCTCCGGGCGGCCGTTCGTCCTCGAGGTCAAACGGCCCCGCCGCCGGGACGCCGACCTCGCGGAGCTGCGGGCGCAGGTCAACGACGGCGAGAAGGTCGCCGTCGACGACCTCGCCTTCGTCACCTACGAGATGGTCGAACGGGTGAAGGAACACGACGCGACGAAGACCTACCGCGCGACCGTCGAGTTCGACGAGCCCGTCGCCGAAGAGGCGTTCGAGGCGGCCCTCGCGGGGCTGGACGGCGCCGAAATCGACCAGCGGACGCCCCACCGGGTCGACCACCGCCGCGCCGACCGGGTCCGCGAGCGGCGCGTGCTCGGCGCCGACGGCGACCTGGAAGACGACCGCCGGGCGGTCGTCGACGTCCACGGCGAGGGTGGGCTCTACATCAAGGAGCTGGTGAGCGGCGACGACGGCCGGACGGAGCCGAGCCTGGCGGGGCTGCTCGGCGTCGGCGCGACGGTGGCGGCCCTGGACGTCGTCGACGTCGAGGGGGTCGACGAGCCGTTCCTCACCGAGGAGTACCGCCGCGAGCGAGACGGAGCGCCCGTCAGCGCCGCCGGCGAATAAATCTCGCCGGCTCGAGTTCCAATCCAACCGGGGGTTTATTATTCCCTACTTTCCAAAACAGAGTCGAACCGCCACAACGGCCATGAGTTCAGACGTCATTCTCGTCGTCGAGGACGAGCCCGAGCTCGCGGAGCTGTACAGCGGCTGGCTCGCCCAAGAGTACCCGGTCCGGGTCGCCCACGACGGCCCGGAGGCCCTCGAGGAGTACGACGAGGACGTCGAGGTGGTGCTCTTGGACCGCCAGCTGCCCGGCATGAACGGCAGCGCGGTGCTGTCGATGCTGCAGGACCGGGAGGGCGACCCACAGGTCGCGATGGTCACCGCCGTCGAGCCCGAGGTCGACGTCGTCGAGATGGGGTTCGACGCCTACGTGACGAAGCCCATCCGCGAGGACGACATCTTCGAGCTCGTCGACCACCTGCTCCACCGGCGGGTGTACGACGAGAACGTCCGGAAGCTGTTCGCGGCCATCTCCAAGCAGATCGCCCTCGAGAAGGAGCACTCCCCCGAGGAGTTGGCCGACAACCAGCAGTACCAGTACCTGCTGGCGGAGATCGAGAAGCTCCGCGACGAGACCGCCGACCTCGCCGAGCAGTTCGACGACGAGAACTTCCGGACGGCGCTGTCCTCGCTGCAGTAACGTTTTCCGCCGCCCGCCCGGTACCCCGACCATGGAGTTCGGCGTCGACGAGGCCGGCAAGGGCCCGGTCCTGGGCTCGATGTTCGCCGCCGCGGTGCGCGCACCCGCCGGTGCGATCCCCGACGGCGTCAGGGATTCGAAGGACCTCACGCCGGCGCGCCGCGAGGAACTGGCCGCCGCCATGCGGGCCGAGGAGCGCGTCGCGGTCGGCCTCGCGGAGGTCACCCCCGCCCGGATCGACGATCCCGGGACGGACATGAACACGCTCACGGTGGCCGCCCACGCCGAGGCACTCGGCGCGGTCACGGCGGAGGGCGACACGGTCTACCTCGACGCGGGCGACGTGAACGCCGTCAGGTTCGAGCGCCGCGTGGACG